>DATKFA010000362.1:0-3772 GCA_035511715.1 Candidatus Acidiferrum sp.
GCCATCCGCCAGAAGGAGCAGCGCGCGGCCGCGAAGGTGCTCGGCGTCAAGAAGGTCGAATTCCTCGGCTACAAAGACGGCCACCTGGCGCCGGACCTGAAGCTGCGCCGCGACATCGTGCGCATGATCCGCAAGCACAAGCCGGAGCTGGTGATCACGCACATCCCGGGTCGGGTGCTGGACGCGCCCATGGGTGGGTCGCATCCCGACCACCTCGCTGTGGGCGAGGCGACGATGGCCGCCGTGTATCCGGACTCGCGAAACCCACGGGCCTTCCGCTCGCTCCTGAAGGAAGGGTTCCAGCCGCACGAGGTGAAGGAGGTCTGGATCCCCTTCTGGACGATGGGCGACTACCTGGTCGACATCACCCCGACTCTCGACCGCAAGATCGAGGCGCTGCGCAAGCACAGGTCACAGGTGGCGAAGCCTGGGCGGGCGTGGGACTTCGAGAAGTTCATGCGGAAGCGGCACCGCGACGTGGGGAAGAAGGCCGGCTACCAGTACGCGGAGTCGTTCAAGAGGATCACGGTCTAGGCCCGGTCTCGCGGCGTTTGACGCCAAAGGACCCGAATCCTTGACGCGAAAGGGCCGTCTGTCGACAAACGCGCCAGAGTTGGGGTCACTTGGGCCAGGCCCGCCATATTGCTTCCGCCCACGCGGCGTACTGGGCGTCTCCCGGGTGGAGGCCGTCGGACGCGATCCAACCCTCCGAGCCGATTCCGGACGTGCTCGCCTCGGCGAGGTCGACCCACGCGTACCCACGGCCCTCGGCCTGGTCGCGGGCGACCTCGTTGAAGACCCGCGTCAACCTATCGACGCGTTCGGCGCCGCCGAAACCCGCCGCCGCCGGGACGTACGACCAGGTGGGGATGGAGACCGCGACGACAGGTCCTCCCGACACCGCGTCGTAGATCGTCGTGAGCGACCGCCGGTACTCGTCCGCGGAGCGACCCTGCACCAGGTCGTTGACGCCGATCAGCACCGACACGACGTCGGGCTTCAAGCGCTCGAGGTAGGGCAGCTCGTCGCGGATGAGGTCGAGCGTGGTGTAGCCGTTGACCGCGGGGTTGGTCACTTCGGCGCCCAGACGGGCGGCGATGATCGAGGGCCACGCGTGCGCATCGTCAGACGCGCCGGTGCCGATGGTGTAGGAGTCGCCGAGGGCCAGATAGTTCAGCGTTCGACGTCCGCCAGCGCGCTCCAGACCTCGACCTTGGTCCGCACGCGGCGGACGACCTCGGCGGTGAAGTCGCTCGTCGACGCGTGCCCACCGAGGTCGGCCGTCCGGATGCCGTCCGAAACCGCCTCCAGGGCGGCCTCATAGATGGAACGCGAGGCGCGGCGCGCGGTCTCGCCCTTCATGTAGCCGAGCAGCGACGCGGTGGCCAGGATCATCGCCATGGGGTTGGCTACGTTCTTGCCCTGGAGCGCCGGCGCGGTGCCGTGCGGCGCCTCGGTCATGGCCACCGCCACCCCTCCCGCCTCGTCGAAGGCCAGGAGCGTCGACTCGGCGCCGGCGATGGTGCCGAACATCTGCATGACCAGGTCGGAGAGGGTGTCGCCGTCGCGGTTCAGTGCGGGGATGACCAGCGCCTCGCCGGTCGTGGCCAGGAGCAAGGCGTAGGTCGCGTCGATCAGCTGGGGGTCGTAGGGCACCTCGGGGTGGCGCTTCGCGGCGGCGTCGAGCTCTTCCTTGAACATGCCCTCGTAGACGGGGCTGACAGTGAACTTCGGGCCGCCAAACACCTTCGCTTCGATGCGCTGGGCGTGCGTGAAGGCGTACTCGGCGACGATCCGGCACGTGCGCCGGCTGATCTTCTCGGTGCGGAAGGCCCACTCGTCCAGGTCGTGGCCTTCGCGCCACTCCCGGGCGCCATACGCGTCGTCGACGGCCATGCGGATCACGGAGATGGGAGCGTGCACGCCCGCCAGCGGCCGGACACCCGGGATCCGCCGGCCGGTGCGGACGATGACCCGCCCGTCGATCTGCTTGCGCAGGATCGCATTCGGGCTGCCCACGTCGCCCGCTCCCTCAGGCGTGACCGTGGCCGCCTTGATTCCGTAGCCGAGCTCGCGAAGCGCCTGGGCGGCCTCGAGGACGCACTGGTTGCGCGTTCTTCGGCGCTCCTCCAGGGACAGATCGAAGTCGCGGATCAGCACCTGGAAGCCGATGAGGCTCGGGTCCAATATGCGAAGGGCTTCGCGGAGCAGCTCCTCGCCGGTCTGGTCGCCGTGGAGCACCGCGATCGTGGCCGTCATTCAAGGGAGATTCTGAGGCGTCTGCTACTATTGACAGCGCCTAGGAAACCTAGGCTTTTTTCTTTCCCCCGCCAGATAGACAAGCATGGAAGAAGTCATCACTCTAGCCTGCACCGTCTGCAAGAGACGGAACTACACCACCATGAAGAACAAGAAGAACGATCCTGACCGGATCGAGCTCATGAAGTACTGCAGGTGGGACCATAAGCACACCCTGCACCGGGAGACCAAGTAACCGCACATGGCAGTAACCACACGCCGACGCGACGAACCGAGAGCTCAGCCAACCGGAGGCATCGGCCAGTTCCTCCGCGACGTTTTCGATGAGCTGCGCAAGGTCGTCTGGCCGACCGGGGGCGAGCTCTATCGCTACACCCTGGTCGTCATCTTCACCGTGATCCTGCTCGGCGTCTTCATCGGTGGCACCGACTACCTGCTCAGCGCCATCTCGAAGGCGACCATCTACAACAACGGAGTCCACTGATGGCCGTCGAGAAGCCCCAGCCGACACCCGACGACGACGTTCAGTGGTACGTGGTGCACGCGTACTCGGGTCATGAGGAGAAGGTCAAGAAGAACCTCGAGAAGCGCATCGAGTCGATGGACATGCAGGACAAGATCTTGCAGGTGCTCGTCCCGATGGAAGACGAGATCGAGATCAAGGACGGCAAGCGCCGGCACGTCCAGAAGCGGATCTTCCCCGGCTACATCCTGGTGAAGATGAAGATGTCAAACGAGTCGTGGTTCGTCGTGCGCAACACGCCCGGCGTCACCAGCTTCGTCGGCTCGGCGAACAGCCCGGTTCCTCTGCAGGAGAAGGAAGTTCGCGCGATCCAGAAGCAGATGAAGCAGGAGGCGCCGAAGATCCGCGTCGAGTTCCAGGTTGGCGAGTCGGTGCGTGTCGTGGACGGCCCGTTCACCGACTTCCACGGCAAGGTCGACGAGATCAACCCGGAGAAGGGCAAGCTGAAAGTGCTCGTCAACATGTTCGGGCGCGAGACCCCTGTCGAGCTCGACCTGCTCCAGGTCGAGAAGGTCCACTAAATAGGACACGCAGACAGGTAATGAGCAAGAAGAAAGTCCGCGCGGTGCTGAAGCTCGAGCTGCAGGCCGGGCGCGCCACCCCGGCGCCGCCTGTCGGCACAGCCCTCGGGCCGCACGGCATCAACATCATGGAGTTCACCAAGGCCTACAACGAGCGCACCCAGGCGCAGGCCGGTGACGTTGTGCCGGCGCTCATCACGATCTTCGAGGACCGCTCGTTCTCGTTCGTCCTGAAGACGCCGCCCGCGGTGCAGCTTCTGAAGCGCGCGGCGGGCGTCGACAAGGGCTCCGCCAAGCCGAACCGCGAGAAGGTGGGTCGCGTGTCTCGCTCGCAGATCCGCCAGATCGTCGAGACCAAGGGCAAAGACCTCAACGCCTACGATCCCGACCAGGCGGCAAAGATGATCGAGGGCACCGCCCGTTCGATGGGCCTCGAGGTGGTGGAGTAATGAGAGGAAACCTGCCGGTT
>DATKFA010000363.1:0-7269 GCA_035511715.1 Candidatus Acidiferrum sp.
AGGCCGCCGGTATGGCCGAGCCCGGGCGCGGTGATGATCAGGGCATCCAGGGTGCGCTGCCATGGCGGCAGCTCGATGCCCAGTCCGTCGCTGAGCCTGGCCGGGCTCGGACCGCCGTCGATGAGGATGGTCCCCTGCGGACTCCGCAGCAGAACCGCCTGGCCGTCGCCGACGTTCAGGACGACTGCTTGTGGAGGCGAGGCCGACCACACGAGCAGCGCCGCGATGGAGATGCAGACAGGCGCGGCGGCGGCCATCGTGAAGGCGAGCCTTCGGCTGCGGCCCGACGCATTGGCGCCGGCGATCGCCGGCCCGAGGGCGGAGTAGTAGGCGAGCCCGATCCACGTGGGAAATGCGGGGATCGCGATCGCGGCAGCGGGAAACTTTGCGAGCACGAAGGCGACCTGCTCGACATACGCAACAAGCCCCGTGATCGGAATCGCGACGATGCGGGCGGCGTCGGGGACGAAAGAGATGGCGCCCAGGAAGAGGCCGGCGGTGACGAGCGCTGGAAGAATCGGCAAGGTCAGGGCGTTTGCGAGGGGCGCGATCGGAGAGAGGACGTGGAAATCGGTCGCCATCATCGGCAGCGTCCCGACCTGCGCCGCGCAGGTCACCGCGAATGGCTCGCGCAGGGCGTGTGGGATAAACGCGACGCGTCTTGCGATGGATGGCGTCAACAAGATGATCGCGGCCGTACCCGCGAACGAGAGCTGAAAGCCGACGTCCCACGCGAGCTCCGGATGCCAGCCGAGCATGGCCGCCGCCGTGAGGGCAAGCGACGTCCAGACGTGGGCCGGCCGTCCCAGGTTCCCAGCGGCGATCGCGAGTCCACCCATGGCCGACGCCCGGACCGCGGCCGGGGTCGCGCCGCCCGCGAGCGCGTAGAGGGCGATGAGACCGAGGGCGGGCCACGTCGCGTCGCGTCCGAGGAGTGGGTGGAGCGCGCCCTGGACGATGCGCGCGAACACGGCGACCTTAAGGCCGCTCAGGACCAGCAGATGGATCAGTCCGGTCGCGATCAGGGCGTTCTGGAGGTCGGCCGGAATGCCCTGTCGGATTCCCAAAACCACGCCGAGCAGCACGGCCGCGTGCGGAGCCGGGACAGCGTCATCGACTGCGGTCGTGAAGCGCGCCCGAAGCCACCCAGGAATAGCAGCCAGTCCAGGCTGCCGGCCCGTCACCTGAAAGCTGGTCGTCTGGAGCTCGAGGTAAACGTCGCGTTGGGCGAGATATGCCCTGCGGTCGAACGCCGGCAGGTCGCGTGGGAGGACGAGCTTTCCGGTCGCGGTGACGGCGTCGCCGAACATCGCGCCGCCAGGACCGCGCCAGCGGACCATCAGGTTGCCGATCCCGGTCACGTCGCCCGAGGCGAGCTGAACGTGGTCCGGTTCGACGAGGACCTCGCCGCCGCCGCCGACCGGCCGGCTGTCGTCGGCGACGCGGCCACTGATCACCGCGGTCGCGCCGACGAGGTAGTGCGCCCGCGCCGGCGCGAGCGGGTCGGCCGGCGGGAGCTCCGCGCGCGCAACGCCGAGCAACGCGACCGCGAGCGCGAGTGCAACCAGCGCCGGCCTGAGAAATATGGCGAGGGCTGCGAGCGGAAGGGCGGCGGCGACTGCCACGACCCCGAGCCATGGCTGGTTGGGCGCAAGCACGACCGTCGCGGCGAGTGTTGTGCTCCATGCCAGGGCCAGGACAAGGGCCGGGTATCGGCTCATAGCGTGAGATACCTGCGCGCGATCACATACTCGGCCTCGCTCATACCGAGGATGTCGACCAGCTCGCGCGTGTTCTGGAAACCGCCGTAGTTGGTGCGGTAGTCGATGCAATCCTGGGCGAAGGCCTGGGTGACGCCGGGAACGGTCTCCAGCTCTTCGAGGGTCGCGGTGTTCAGGTTGATGCGGACCACGACGGTGCCGGAGGTGGTCTTGGCGAAGGCGACTTTGACCTGCTCGCCATCTTTCAGCCGGCCGGCGAGGTTGGGAAGCTTCGACATATCGGCGTCGGGGCTGAGGCCGCCTGCCGCGGCGATGGCGTCGAATACGCGATCGCCTCGCGGTAACCGGTAGAGACCTGGGTTGTCGACGGCGCCGGAGACGTCGATCAGCAGGCCGGGTTGGGCCGGCATGTCGAGCACCGGGTCGGTGATCGGCGGCGAGGGCGGGGTTGCGGCGTGTGTGGTGCGGTAGACGTACGCGCCGGCAACGCCGGCGATGGCCAGCGTCAGCGGCGCGAGGACGAGCAGCGGCCTCTTCCAGCCCGGAACGACGCGGAGGGGAATGGTGAACGGAGCGCGCATGGGTCGAGGCTAGGGCTGGCTCGCCGCGGCGAAAACCCAGGCTGTTAAGGCGCTGGTTCCCGGGGAAGGATTCGAACCTTCGGTCGAGGATCCAAAGTCCTCTGCCTTACCGCTTGGCCACCCGGGAGAGGTATCAACAGTAGCGCTCGTCCTGAGGGCCATTCCCCCCGCGGCGCGTGACCCGAGAGAGCCGTCCGGCGTTGGGTGTCAGAGATGCGTACGTTGATCCTTGTCGCGCTTCTGCTGGCTACTGCGGCTTGCGGGGCGTACCAGTTTCCGGGTGGAAACCCGTCGCCATCCCCAGAGAGCGGCACCGTCAGCGGGCGGGTGCTGGCCGTTCCGTGCGCGCCCGTCGAGCAGGCCGGGACGACCTGTGCTGGCCGGCCGGTCCCCAAGCTCGAGCTCGACTACATCAGGGACGGCGCGGTCATGGCCGACACGGTCACCGATTCAAGCGGGAGCTATCTGGTCTCCTTCGCACCTGGCACCTACCAGGTCAAGCTGAAGACGTACATGCGCGTGATCAGCGGACCGCTGACGATCGCGGTCGCCCCTCGATCAAGCCAGGTGGCGAACTACCTCCTCGACTCGGGTATCAGGGCGCCGGCTCCTCAGCAATAGGAGGCGCGCCCGCGCGCGACCTCTTCCAGCCACTGACCCCCACCCACCCTGGGGGGAGTCGTGCGGCGAGCTCGGACAGGGTTCAGTTTTGGCGGCCCGATGTCAACCCTGGTCGTTAAGGAACCAGGTTGATCAGCCGGTCGCGTACGTAGATCACCTTGGACGGACCTCGACCGTTCAGGGCGGCCCCCACCTTCTCCCGGGCCATCGCCAGCTTGAGCGCGTCCCCCTCAGACAGACCCGCGTCGACCTCCAGCTTGTCCCGAACCTTGCCGGCGACCTGGATCACGAGCGTCACCTTCGGCTCCACCGCCGCCGCCCGGTCGAAAGCGGGCCACGACGCGTCCGCCAGCACCCCTTGCTCGCCCAGGCGCTCCCACATCTCCTCACAGATGTGCGGTGCGAGCGGGTTCAGAAGCTTGACCAGGGTCCGCGCCGCGTCCGCCCACGACGCGTCGCGCGCACCGCCGCCCTGGAGGTAGTCCTGCATCGTGTTGGCCAGCTCCATCAGGAACGCGACCGCGGTGTTGAAGCGCAGCTCGTCGTAGTGCTCCGTCACGCGTCCGATCGTCTGCGCGACCCTGCGGCGAAGCACGACCTCATCCACCGCGACCATCGGGCCCTCGGAGACGTCGATCGACTCCGGCTCCAGCACCAATCGCCACACGCGCTGCAGGAACTTGACGACGCCGTTCAGCCCCGCCTCGGACCACTCCACGTCCTCCTCGGGCGGACCGATGAACATCTCGTAGACGCGCCCCGCGTCGGCCCCCTGCTCGGACGAAAGCTGCGCGATCGACACTCCGTTGCCGGCCGATTTCGCCATCACCTGGCCGAAGCGCTTGACCATTCCCTGGTTGAACAGTCGCTTGAAGGGCTCCTCGACCTCGAGCATGCCCGCGTCGTGCAGGACCTTCGTGAAGAAGCGCGAGTAAAGCAAATGCAGGATCGCGTGCTCCACCCCGCCGGTGTACTGATCCACCGCCATCCAGTGATTCGCAAGCTCGGGGTCGAACGGCTCGCGGTCGTCGTGCGGCGACGCGTAGCGCAGGAAGTACCACGACGAGTCGATGAAGGTGTCCATCGTGTCCGTTTCGCGCCGCGCCTCTTCGCCGCCGATCGGACACTTTGTGCGGTACCAATCGGGCTGCTCCGCGAGCGGCCTGTACTCACGAGGCAGGGTCACCGGCAGCTGGTCGACCGGCACGGGCACGATCCCATGCGTGGGGCAGTACACGATCGGGATCGGCGCGCCCCAGTAGCGCTGGCGCGAGATCAACCAGTCCCGCAGCCGGTACTTGACCGCGCGATTGCCGACGCCGCGCTTCTCGAGGTCGTCGCATATCTTCCCGAAGGCCACGGTCGAGTCCAGGCCGTCATATCCATCGCTGTTGACCATCACCCCCGGCCCGACATATGCCTCGCGCAGAACCTTCCGCGCGCCGGTGGGAGGTGCGATGACCTCGCGGATCGGCAGGTCGTAGCGCTGCGCGAAATCGAAGTCTCGCTCGTCGTGCGCGGGTACCGCCATGATCGCGCCCGTCCCGTATGTCATGAGCACGTAGTCGGCGACCCAGATGGGGATCTTCTCCCCATTGACAGGGTTGATCGCGAAGCCCCCTGTCGCGACGCCTGTCTTGTCCCGCTCCGTCGACAAGCGCTCGATCTCGGTCTCTTTGCGCGCCTTCTCGACGTACTCGCGTATACGCGCGCGGTGCTTCTCGGTCGTGATGCGCTCGACCAGCGGATGCTCCGGTGCCAGGACCATGAACGTCGCGCCGAACAACGTGTCGGGGCGTGTCGTGTAGATCCGGACCGACTCGCCAGGCAGGCCGTCGATCGCGAAGTCGACCTCGGCGCCCATGCTCCTGCCTATCCAGTTCGTCTGCATCACGCGGACCTTCTGCGGCCACTTGTCGATCGTCGCCAGGTCGTCGAGCAGCCGGTCCGCGTAATCGGTGATCTTCAAGAACCACTGCTCGAGGTCGCGCTTCTCGACCTCGACGTCGGGGTGTCGCCAGCACCTGCCGTTGATGACCTGCTCGTTCGCCAGCACGGTCTTGTCTACCGGGCACCAGTTGACCGGCGCCTTGGCGCGGTACGCCAGGCCGCGCTCCAGCATCAGAAGGAACAGCCACTGGGTCCACCTGTAGTAGTCGGGCATGCAGCTCGCGAGCTCGCGGTCCCAGTCGTAGAGGATGCCCATCATCTTCAGGTCGCGCTTCGACTCGGCGATGTTGTCGAGGGTGTACTTCTCGGGGTGCAGTCCCGGATGCTTCATCGCCGCGTTTTCGGCCGGCAGACCGAACGCGTCCCAGCCGAACGGATGCAGAACCTCGAACCCCTGCATGCGCTTCATCCGCGCCAGCGCGTCGCCCATCACGTAGTTGCGCGCGTGCCCCATGTGAAGATCGCCCGACGGGTATGGATACATGACGAGGTCGTAGAACTTCGGCTTAGGCGAATCGTCGTTCGCCTTCATCACCCCGCGCTCGGCCCAGATCCTCTGCCACTTCGGCTCGATCTCCTGGGGTGCGTAGGCGCTACGGCCGGGACGGGTCATGGTGAACCTCAAATTTTAGGGACGCGAGTTCGTGGCCCACGATCGCGGCCAGCACCAGCGCGGCGCCTGCCGCCTGCAGCAAGCCAAGACGCTGACCCGCCAGGACGACGGACGCCGCGAGCGCCCACGCCGGTTCCGTGGCGAGTATCAGCGCGGTGCGATTGGCGCTGATGAAGCCCTGCGACCAGGTCTGGATGTAGAAACCGAACGCCGACGCAAACACGCCGGTGATGACGATGGCGAACCACACCGAGCTGCTGGGCGGCCGCAGCTGCCATGTTCCGCCCGCGCTGAAGATCAGCGCCGACGCTCCCATCTGCACCATCGCGAGCGGCGCCGCAGGAAGGCCTGGCGACCAGCGGCCGAGCAGCACGATGTGGAGCGCGAACAGCACCGCGGACGCGAGCACCAGAAGGTCGCCGAGGCCCATTCCGGCCGGGCCCCCGGTCAGCATCACCAGGCCCCCGAGCGAGATCGCGGTCGCGCCCCAGGTCCACCACCGAATCCGTGCGCCGAAGATGCGATTGAGGAGCGGTGTGAACACCACGAACATGCCTGTGATCAGTCCCGCGTTGCCGGGGCTCGTGTAGTTGAGGCCGGCGGTCTGCGTCAGGTATCCGCCGGCGAGAACTGTGCCGACGATGGCGCCGATGCGCAGCTCGCGTCGCGTCGGAAGCCGGCGCACCAGCAGCACCATCACGACCAGAGCCAGCGCGAAGCGGATCTGCAGGAACGGCAGCGTCGGGTACTGTGTGACTGCATCTTTGACGAGCACGAAGGTCCAGCCCCAGACGGCCGTCACCATCAGCAGCAAGAGGAAGTAGATCAATGCAGCGACTGTGGGCGCCGTGGCGCATGCAGTACATCGGCGGCGAGCAGCGACCCGGCTGCCTTTTCGACCGCGTCATCGACAATCCGGACGATGAGGACGCGAAGCTCGTGGTGTGGCGCCCCGAGGGCGCGATCGTGATGCTCAACAAGTTTCCGTACAACCCGGGTCATGCGATGGTGGCTCCGCGCGCGCACAAGCCGAGCCTGGAGGACCTCGACGACGAACAGCTCCTGCAACTGATGCGTGCGGTCAGCCGTACGTTCACGGTCTTGAGGACGGTGATGAACCCCGACGGTTTCAACGCGGGCGTCAACGTCGGCCGCGCCGCCGGCGCTGGGATTCCCGACCACGTGCACTTCCACGTCGTGCCGCGCTGGAACGGCGACACGAATTTCATGGCGGTCATCGACGACGTGAAGATCGTCAACGAATCGCTCGAGCAGACGGCCGAGAAGCTCAGGAAAGCCTTCGACGCCAGGTGACGCGGCCGCCGGCGATCGTGGCGACCACTCGCCCGCGGTCGACCACCGTGACGTCACACAGCCGGCCGGGACGAAGCGCGCCGGCTTCGCTCTCCATGCCGGCGGCGTAAGCAGCGCCCGATGTGTACGCGCGCAGCGCAGATGCCTGCGTCAACGCCAACTCGGGATGCCAGTTCGCGGCGCGGCGCCACGTGGTCGCGGCTTCGATTCCAGCCAGTGGATCGGCTGTCTCGACCGGAGAGTCGGAGCCGAACGCCAGGCGCACACCCGCCTTCTCGAGCGCGCGCCACGCGTACGCGCTCGCGGTCACCTGTGGCCACATCGCATCGGCGAGCTCGCGGTCGGCGACGGCGTGGATGGGCTGCATCGACGCGATGATCCCGGCCTTCGCCATCCGCGGCATGTCCTTTGGATGCACGCACTGCGCGTGCTCGATGCGCGGCCGCCAGCGGCTCCACGCATCTCTGTG
>DATKFA010000364.1:0-2652 GCA_035511715.1 Candidatus Acidiferrum sp.
TCGGGCGCCCGCTGGAATATCTCGCGCACCGTGAGCGGACTCCCGGCCCATGAGCCTTCTCCCGCCAGAGTCGCTGCGACCGCAGCGCACAGCGCCCTGATGGCACCGACGCGATCCCCCGCCGCGGCCAGGCGGTCGGCCTCGGCGAAATAGTCCGCGGGCGGCCGGGGCCGGTCGCTGGGCGCTGCGAGGCCCTGGCTGAACCTTCCCCGCGCGGCGCGAGCCATCAGCACCCCCAGCCCGAGCACGACCGCTATGCCTATCGCGTACAGCCAGAGCGCCGGCGGCTGCGCGCCGCTCCCGTTTCCGAACAGCAACCGCAGCAGGTCGGAGATGCGGTCCTGGATCCACCGCTGGATGCGGTCGAGCAGCGAGGGCGGGCGGTGCAGCGGGTCGTAGCGGCTCATCGACATCACGTCGTGCAGACGCTGCTGGGCCAGGGCGGGGTCGGACGTGTCGGCCGGGTGGCCGAGCGCCGCGAGCAACGCCGCGAGGCGCTGCCGCGCGTCGCCGTACAGAGGCGGGCGCGCGCTGAGGTCGGCGAGGATCTCCGGCTGCGAGCCGCCCGTCCCGTCCACCATCACATGGAGCGCCGCCCGGGCTGGGACGCTGTCCGACGGCGTCGCGCCCTGGATCAGGTTGTAGGCCTGCCGCACGGCTTCGACGTAGGTCGGCGGAGGGAGCGGATCAGCCTCCACCGCTCGCGCCGCCGCGGGCAGAACGGCGATCGCGACGACGATGGCCGCGAGGAGGCGGGTCTTCAGTTGGTCGCCTGCGCGGGCGCGTTCAGGGGTCCCCGCGAAATCACGGCGCAGCCTCTGATTTCGCGGGGCTCAGTTGATACGCCATCTGGAAAAGGTCGAGCCCTTCCTTCCGGACGCGTAGGTCGAAGTAGATGAGCACGAGCGCGATCTGCAGGATCGGATTGACCACCGCGGCCACGATCTGACCTGTCGCGCTCGAGATCGCGAGCGCGATGAACGGCGAGATGATCAGCTGCAGCAAGAGCTGTCCGAGCTGCAGGAAGGCACCGAGGGCAAACTGGGCGATGTACCAGATGATCGCGACCAGAAACAGGATCAGGAACGTCCGCCACCAGCGGCCCGCGACCAGTCGCCAGCTCCTGCCAAATGCCGCGCCAAGGCCGATGTTCTCGACGAACATCGCCGGCGTCACGACGATCAATCCGACGAAGATCCAGGCCCACAGCGCGACCGGGACGACGCACAGAACGAGCGCGACATAGAAAGAGACGACGAACAGCAACCAGTACCCAAGCAGCGGAAAGTAGCGGCGCAGCACACCCGAAAGAACTCCACTCGCCGTGACCGGTCGCCCCAGCGCCGACTCGCACGCCGCGTATGTGATTGCACCCATCGAGAAAGGCAGGAAAAGCAGGTTGACGAGGAGCCCGCCCGCGAACCCTGCCAGCAGCGGCGTCATGAAGCTCAGGTCCACGGCCTGACCGTTTGCTTGCTGCAAAACCGAGGAAAACGAGCTCAGCGCCAGTCCGAAAAGCGCGGCCGACGGGATGGACAGGATCACTGAGATCCCGCCGAACAAGAGGAAGTGGCGGCGGTACATGCGGAAGGTCTCGTCCAGCATGTCGCCGATCTCGAGGGGTCGCATGCGAAGCGGAACTGGCGCGCTCACGGGTGCAGCGCTCGATTGTGTCGTAAACGCGCGGGTTCAAGCGTTCTTACCGAGGGGGACGGACCTTGAATCAACACGCGGCGGTAGCGCCTGACGACGTCAGGGTCCTGTTCGTCGAGGACGACGCGTCGGTCGCGCAGATGTACCGGCTGAAGCTGGAGCTCGACGGATACATCGTGGAAATTGCTGGGGACGGCCTCACTGCGCTGGAAAAAGCAAGGGCGCTGGTTCCAGACATCGTCTTTCTCGACATCAGGCTCCCCAAGCTCGACGGCATCGGGGTGCTGGAGGCGCTGCGGGCGGACGCGTCGACGGCCCGCATCCCCGTGGTGATCCTGTCCAACTGGAACGAGAAGGAGCTGGTCGAGCGCGGCGCCAGGCTGGGCGCGCTCGACCACATGATCAAGAGCCAGACCACACCGACGAAGCTGTCCCAGCGCCTGTCCGATTGGCTGAAGCGCTAGCCCTCTGGACCCAGTCCTCCCCACGCAGTGGGGAGGTGGCGCGCAGCGCCGGAGGGGCCTACGCCTTCGGTGCTGCGGTCGCGGGCTCCTTCTTCGCGTGCTTGGTCGGGGTGAACTTCAGGTCGGTCTCGCCCTCGACGTCGATCTGGACCGTGTCCCCGCGGGCGATCTTTCCGCGGAGCAGGTGCTCGGAGAGCTGGTCCTCGATCCGGCTCGTGATCACGCGCCTCAGCGGTCGCGCGCCGTACGTCCGGTCGTAGCCCTCGTTGGCGAGGAGGTCCTTCGCAGCATCGGTCACCTCGATGGTGATCTGCTGCTCGGCGAGGTGCTTGCTGAGCCGGTTCAGCTGCAGGTCCACGATCTCGCGGATCTGGTGAGTTGTGAGGCTCTTGAACACCACGACCGCGTCGACGCGGTTCAGGAACTCCGGCCGGAACATGCGCTTCAGCTCTTCGTCGATCTTCTGCTTGGTGTTCTGGTGCCGGCGCTCGACCTCGTCCTTCTCGTCGACGACCGCGGGCTGGAAACCGAGCGA
>DATKFA010000365.1:0-5437 GCA_035511715.1 Candidatus Acidiferrum sp.
GTGTTCAGCACCGCGACGTCGGCTCGATCGAGCGATTCCTCGACGTATCCCGCCGCGAGCAACCTCCGTGCCAGAGTCTCGGAGTCCGCCGCGTTCATCTGGCAGCCGATCGTCCAGATGTGGAACGACCGAGTCTGTGCCGTCAGCGACTCTCCACGAGCAATCGGATTCCAGTCCTCTCTTCGCCGTCGATGGAGATGTCGATGAACGCTGGAATGCAGACCAGGTCGAGGCCGCCCGGCGCGACATAGCCGCGCGAGATGGCGATGGCCTTGACCGCCTGGTTGATGGCGCCTGCGCCGATCGCCTGGACCTCGACGCGCCCCTTGCTTCGGATCACGCCCGCGATGGCGCCCGCGACCGCCACGGGCTTCGAGGTGGCCGAAACCTTGAGCACCTCTACTGGAGCGCGCTCCGCTGACATTGCTGGAACCCCTTCAAACATGTTCACGGTCGACTCGCTGGATCGATGTGGCTTGTCCGGTAGAGGCGTTAATGGTAACCAGTACGGAATTGAAAGTCACGGGCCCGGAGGCCACGACAAACCGGTTGGGCACGCCGGTCAGGAACCGCTTGATGACCACGTCTTTGTCCATGCCGATGCAGCCGTCCCGGGGCCCGACCATGCCCACGTCTGTGACGTATGCGGTCCCGCCCGGCAGGACGCGCGCGTCCGCGGTCGGGATGTGGGTGTGCGTCCCGACGACGGCGCTGGCGCGGCCATCGAGGTACCAGCCCATCGCCGTCTTTTCGGACGTCGCCTCCGCGTGCATGTCGCAGAAGACGACCCTCGTGTCGGGGTGGGCCTGGAGGATCGCGTCGGCGGTCCGGAACGGATCGTCGAGCGAGTCGAGGAATATCCGCCCGATCAGGTTCATGACGAGCACCTGGTGGCCGTCCGCCTCGGTGACGCACCACCCCTGTCCGGGCGCGCCCGGAGGGTAGTTGGCCGGTCGCAGCACGCGGTCGAGGTTGGGCAGCTCGCCGACGAACTCCTTCTGGGCGAAGACGTGGTTGCCGGTCGTGATCACGTCCGCCCCGAACCCCCGCAGCTCGTTCACCAGCTTTGCCGTGAGGCCGAACCCGCCTGCCGAGTTCTCGCCGTTGAGGATCGTGAGGTTGGGCCGGAGCTCCTTCTTGAGCGCCGGGAGCAGCGCCTTCACCGCCTCGCGCCCCGGCTGGCCGACGACGTCTGCGACGAACAGAATCTTCAGCTCCTCGCCAGGCACGCTTCGATTGTCGTGGAAACGAAAAAGGGAGCCCCCGGCGGGACTCCCTTTTGAAAGTTACTTGGCGTATTCCACCGCCCTCGTCTCGCGCACAACGGTGACGCGGATCTGGCCGGGGAAGCTGAGCTCTGACTCGATGCGCTTGGCGATATCCCGCGCCATGAGCTGGGCAGCCGAGTCGTCGATCTGCTCGGGTCTGACCAGGATCCGGACCTCGCGGCCCGCCTGGATGGCGTAGGACTGCTGCACGCCCTGGAACGAGTTGGCGATCTCCTCGAGCTTCTCGAGCCTCTTGACGTAGGCCTCGAGTGACTCTCTGCGCGCCCCCGGGCGGGCGGCGGAGATGGCGTCGGCGGCGATCAGGAGCAGGGCTTCGATCGTGTGCGGCTCCTCGTCGTAGTGATGCGCACGTACGGCGTGCACCACGGGCGCCGGCACCTGGTGGCGCTGGAGCAGGTCCGCCCCGATCACGGCGTGCGAGCCCTCGACCTCGTGGTCGATGGCCTTGCCGATGTCGTGGAGCAGCCCCGACAGCTTGGCGATGCGGACGTCGGCGCCGATCTCGGACGCCATCATGGCGGCGAGATAGGCGACCTCTTTGGAATGGTTCAGCACCTGCTGCCCGTAGCTGGTGCGGAAACGCAGGATGCCGAGGTGGCGGACGACCTCAGGGTGCAGACCCTGCAGGCCGAGCTCCAGGACCGCGCCCTCCCCTTCCTCTTTGACCCTCTGCAGGACCTCCTGGCGGGACTTGGCGACGATCTCCTCGATGCGGGCCGGATGGATCCGGCCGTCCACGATCAGCTTGTTGAGCGCAACCCTTGCCACCTCGCGGCGAACCGGGTCGAACCCGCTGATGATCACAGCCTCCGGTGTGTCGTCGACGATCAGGTCGATCCCGGTGGCCTGCTGGAGGGCGCGGATGTTGCGCCCTTCCTTTCCGATGATGCGGCCCTTCAGCTCGTCGGTCGGCAGCGGCAAGACCGAGACCGAGACCTCAGCGGTCTGGTCGGCGGCGATGCGCTGGATGGCCTCGGTGACGATCTCGCGAGCGCGACGCTCGCTCTCGTCCCGGGCTGCAAGCTCCGACTCCCGGACCTTGCGTGCGACCTCGTTGCGCAGGTCCTGTTCGACCTGCGCCATCAGGATTCCCTGTGCCTCCTGCCGCGTCATGTTGGCGACGCGTTGAAGCTCGAGCTCCTGCTTGTGGGAGCTCTCCTCGAGCTGGGCCTTGGTGTCGTCGAGCGACTTCTTCTGGTTGGCGAGCTCGCGCTCGGTGCGGTTGAGGTCCTCTCCCTTGCGGTCAAGGTTCTCCTCTTTCTGGAGAAGGCGCTTTTCGATCTGCTGCGATTGGGCTCGGTATTCGCGAGCCTCCTGTTCGGCGGTGGTGCGGATCTTGACGGCCTCTTCCTTGGCCTCGAGAAGCTTCTCTTTGGCCTGGGTTTCAGCGTCCGCGACGGTCTGTTGGGCCCGGAGCTCAAGGGCCTGATGCCCGTTGCTCTGGCGGCGGCTGACGACCAGGTACGTGACCAGGACGCCGGCGCCGAGGGCCACGACTGCCACCGCCACGACTAGCAAGACGAAGACGAAAACAGACATGTGGCATGCACCTCGTGTATTCGGTTGTCAAAGTGCGTGACCATGGCAGGGCAGCACGGCCCCGCCTCGGGTTGGCTCTATGACTTGCGGGTCTTGAAACGGGCCCGCGTGACCCTGATTTTAGGCTTCGGCCGAGGTGCGGGGCCGGGCCTATGCGCCCAGGAGCATGTCCTCCGAGCCCGTCCAGACGGCATGACAGGCCGCCCAGGCGATGGCGTGGGAGTACCCCCGTCGGAGAAGCTTCGGGCCCTCCGCCTCGAGCAACTCTTGGTAGGTTGGCGGGAGGTTGGAGCCGACATCTCGGCGCACCAGCCGAGCCGCAAGCCGGACCTGGGCGTCGCGGTCGAAGCGGCTCACGGCTTGCTGCACGGTCTCGCGGTCGACACCCCTGGCGTTCAGCTCGGCGGCGAGCGCTCGCGGCCCGCGCTTGCCGGCTCGGCGCGTGACGTGCAGCTCGGCGAACGTGGCGTCGTTGATGTAGCCCAGCTCGACGAAGGTGTCGAGGGCCGGCCTTACCTCGTCCTCGGCGTAGCCGAGCCGAAGCAGGCGGCGGCCCAGCTCCACGCCGCCGTACGGCCGGCGCGCCAGGAGCCGGATGCCGGCGTCGAACGCCTTCACCGTGGGCTTGCGCGGCCCAGGCGACCGGCCACGGCGCCGGTAGCCCGCGCGGGTCCCCGTCCTAGAACTCCTCCCCGGCACCCGCTCCAGTCCTGACCGGCACCGCGGTCCGGAGCGGCACGCTTCCGGCGGCAGCAGCCTTCTCTCGGACCCTGGCTTCGATCTCGGCCGCCAGGCTCGGGTTCTCGCGCAGGTAGTTGCGCACGTTCTCACGTCCCTGGCCGAGCCGCTGGTCGCCGTAGGACATCCACGTGCCGCTCTTCTCGAGAACCGAATACTCGACCGCGGCGTCGATCAGCGAGCCCTCGCGGGAGATGCCTTCGTTGAAGAGAATGTCGAACTCGGCGGCGCGGAAGGGCGGTGCGACCTTGTTCTTGACCACCTTGACCTTGACCCGCGCTCCGACCGAATCGAGACCGTTCTTGATGACCTCGACCTTGCGAATGTCGAGCCGGACCGAAGAGTAGAACTTCAACGCCCGGCCACCTGGCTGCGTCTCGGGGTTACCGAACATGATGCCGACCTTCTCCCGCAGCTGATTGAGGAAGACCACCGAGCAGTTTGACTTCGAGATCGCAGCCGTGAGCTTGCGCAGCGCCTGCGACATGAGTCGGGCCTGGAGTCCGACGTGCGCGTCTCCCATCTCGCCCTCGATCTCGGCCTTCGGCACGAGCGCCGCGACGGAGTCGATGACGATCACGTCCACCGCATTCGACCGCACCAGCACCTCGACGATCTCGAGCGCCTGCTCGCCGGTGTCGGGCTGGCTGATCAGCAGGTCGTCGATCCTGACGCCGATCCGGGAGGCGTAAAGGGGGTCGAGGGCGTGCTCTGCGTCCACGAACGCCGCCACGCCGCCGGCCTTCTGGGCCTCGGCGATGACGTGGAGGGCCAGCGTGGTCTTGCCGGCCGATTCAGGTCCGTAGATCTCGGTCACCCTGCCGCGCGGCAGGCCGCCCACCCCGAGGGCGAGGTCGAGGGGCAGCGCGCCCGTCGAGATCACCGTCACCTCGCCCCGCAGCGCCACGTGCTCGCCCAACTTCATGATTGCGCCTTTGCCATAGCTCTTCGTGATCTGGGACATCGCCGAGTCGAGGGCGCGGTCCTTCTCCTCGTGTGCCTTGTCCCTTTCTCTGTCTTTGTCTTTGTCCATTGCTTTTTCGGCGTGCCTCCTATGTCGTTGCGGCGAGTGTTCTACGTCTGAGCGGGGACTTTCAACTGCGCCTGTTAAGAGATGAGCGAAGTCTAGCGAACAGGTGTTTGGGCGTCAAGCGCTCTTCATCTTTGTCCCGTGGATGCTCCGCGCCTCCGCGAGGAGCATACGGAGCGCCTCGGCGGTGGCTTGCCGGCGATTCGATTCGCGGTCGCCGTGGAAATTGAACTCGGTCGACGAGGTGCGCTCGGTTGATGCCACGGCAACGTACGTCAGGCCGACCGGTTTGCTCGTTCCGTCGGAGTCAGGCCCCGAGATCCCGGTGACGCCCACTGCAAGGTCCGTGCCAAATCGCGACCGCGCGCCGTTCGCCATCTGCTCCGCCACCTCTCGGCTGACGGCGCCGAACTTCTCAAGGACGTCTTCAGGCACGTCCAGGTCTTTGCGTTTGACCTCGTTGGAGTAAGCGATCACGCCACCCACGAAGTAGGCCGAGCTGCCGGGCACGTCCGTGATCGCCGCCCCGACCATTCCTCCGGTGCACGACTCGGCGACCGAGACCGTCAGGCCGCCCGAGCGCAACACCACGCCGAGGTCGGTCGCCAGCGAAGGGTCTGGGGCGGCGCCGCTCGCAACGCGGACACGAGAGGTGTCGAACGGACCGATCAGGTAGCGGAACCGCCACAGGTAGTCGAGGCCGCTCCACAGCGTGAACACCACCGCGACCGCGACCGCGACGCCGGCCAGCGGCGCGAGCACCGGATACGGGCGTTGCAGGATCAGCAGGGCGACCGCGCTCATCTGCATCACGGTCTTGGTCTTGCCGAGCGGTGCAGCG
>DATKFA010000366.1:0-7624 GCA_035511715.1 Candidatus Acidiferrum sp.
TGGAGCCGATGCCGGTGGCGAAGTTGTTGAGCGCGCCGTACGTGCACGAGTGGCTGTCCGCGCCGACGACGAGCTCGCCCGGCAGGACCAGGCCGTTCTCCGGCAGCACCGTGTGGCAGATGCCGCCCTGCCCCACCTCGAAGTACCACTTGATGCCCATGTCGCGCGAGAACTCGCGCGTGAGCCGCCCGAGCGTCGCGCTGGCCGCGTCTTTGGCGGGCTGGAAATGGTCCTGCGTGACCGCGACGCGCTCGGGATCCCAGATCTTCTCAGCGCCCATCTGCTCGCGCATGATCTTGCCCGCAGGCGGGATGGTGAGGTCGTGGCCCATCGCGAAGTCGACCTTGGCCAGTACCAGGTCGCCGGGCCGCACGCTCTCGCGTCCGGCTCCGCGAGCCAGGATCTTCTCGGTCATCGTCATGCCCATATGTCTGCTAATCCCTCAGCCTTTTTGCGACGGCGTCACCGCACTCACCTGTCGACAGGTTGCCGCCCAGATCGCGCGTGCACTCGCCCGCGCGAATGGCCGATTCGACCGCACCCTCGATCGCTTCCGCCATGTCCTCATGACCCAGGTGTTTCACCATCATAGAAGCGCTCAGGATCGCCCCTATCGGGTTGACGAGGCCGCGGCCGGCGATGTCCGGCGCGGTGCCGTGCACGGGTTCGAAGAGCCCGCGCTTGGTCTCCGGGTTGATGTTCCCTGAGGGCGCGATTCCCATGCCGCCTATGAGCTCGGCGGTCAGGTCGGAAAGGATGTCGCCGAACAGGTTGCCGGTCACGATAACGTCGAACTGGGTCGGGTCTCTCACGAGCTGCATCGCCGCCGCATCGACATATAGATGACGCGTCTTCATATCGCGATGCCTGGCTGCGACGGCCTTCCACCGCTCCTGCCACAGTGCGCCGGCGTAGGTCATGGCGTTGGATTTGTCGACCATGACTACCTCGTGCCTGGCGACCCCGAATGCGTACTCGATGATTCGCGACACACCGTGGTGCGTGTTGAGGTCTTCCTGGATGGCGACTTCGTTCTCGGTGCCTTTCTTGAATCGCCCGCCCATGCCCACGTAGAGGCCCTCGGTGTTCTCGCGCACGATCAGGAGGTCGATCTTTCGCCGGTCCTCGTGTCGCAGCGGTGACAGCCGATCGTCGTACAGCTTCGCCGGACGCAGGTTGACGTAGAGGTCGAGCTCGAACCGGAGGCGCAGCAGCACGCCCGCCAGGTAGGTGGCGTCGTTGACGCGGGGGTCGCCCACGGCGCCAAAGAGGATCGAGTCGGCCTTCTCCAGCTCTTTCCATGTCGCCTGCGGGATCGGCTCGCCGGTGCGGAGGAACTGGTCGGCATTGACGTCGAACTCCTGGAACTCGTAGTCCGCTCCCGCCGCACGCAGGACCTTGATCGCCTCGGGGACGACCTCCTTGCCGGCACCGTCGCAGGGCAGGACGGCGATGTGACGCCGGGCGCGCGCAGGGTGCATTGCTGGTTCAGACAGGGGCCGCTTCCTTGCGCTGCGCGACCAGGTTGGGACTTGCTGATTGCTCGCGCAATTTGTAGCGCTGAATCTTTCCGGTCACGGTCTTGGGAAGCTCGGCGACGAACTCGATCACGTGCGGATACTGGTAGCGCTGCAGCCGCGTCTTGCAGTGTTCCTGGAGCTCGACGACCAGCGCCTCGCCCGTGGTCGCGTCGGATTTCGCGATCACGAACGCCTTGATCTTCGTGAACCCGTCGACCTCGACGCCCACGACCGCGCTCTCGTTGACCGCGGGATGCTCGAGCAGCGCCGACTCGATCTCGATCGGCGAGACCCACAGCCCGCTCACCTTGATCATGTCGTCGGAGCGGCCTTCGTACCAGTAGAAGCCGTCTTCGTCGACGCGGTAGCGGTCGCCGGTGAAGAACCACTCGCCGACGATGGAGCGCTTCGACTTCTCGTGCTGCGCCCAGTACAGCGCGAGCGCGCTGTCACCCTTGACGTAGAGGTCGCCGGCGTCGCCCGGCTCCACTGGCTTGCCTTCGTCGTCGAGGATCTTCAGCTCGTAGCCCGGGACAGGCTTGCCGCTGCTGCCCGGCTTCACCTCGTCGAGGCGATTCGAGCAGTAGATGTGGAGCATCTCGGTGGACCCGACGCCGTCGAGAATCGTCAGCCCGAACGCGTCTTTCCATCGGCGCCAGACCTCGGCCGGCAGGGCTTCAGCGGCCGCGACGCAGTGGCGAATGGAGCTGAGATTGCGCTGCTTCGCGCCTTCGAAGTTCAGGATCGCGTTGTAAAGCGTCGGCGCCGAGAAGAAGAGCGTCGGTCTCTGCTTCTCGATGGTATCGAGCACCGTCGCAGGCGTATGCCGGCCGGCGTGGAGCACGGTGCTCGCGCCAACCCAGTAGGGAAATGTGAGGTTGTTGCCAAAGCCGTAGGCATGAAAGAGACCGGTCGTCGAAAACGTCGTATCGCTTTCCTTGATCCCGAGCACCTGCTCCGCGTAGGTGACGCAGGTGTAGGGGATGTCGTGCTGGAGATGGACGACCGCCTTCGGCTTCCCTGTGGAGCCCGAGCTGTACAGCCAGAACGCCATGTCGTCTTTTCGGGTCGGGGCCGGCGGGATCTCGTCGGCGGGCCCGATCTGATCGGCGCGAATTACGCTCTGGTCCTTCGCGGCGCCCCTCAGCTTCTCCTCCGAATTCGCGTCCACGACGATCACGCGCGCGAGGGAGTCCTCGAGGTAGTGCACGTAATCGTCGCTGCGCTGGAGCAGAGGGTTCACAGGTACGGGGATCGCGCCGATTCGGATGGCGCCGAGGAACGCGGCTACCCAGCCCGGCGAGTCGAAGCCGACGATCAAGACGCGCTCCTCGCGGCGGACGCCGTGGTCGAGAAACAGCTGGGCGGCCCCCGACGCGAGCCTGGCCAGGGCGCTGTAGGTGACGTCGCCCACGGCCGAGTGGATCGCGATCTTGTCGCCGCGGCCCGCTTTCAGGTTCCGCTCGAGCAGGTCCGCCCCGACGTTGTACCGGTCCGGAAGATCCATGGCCAGAAATCTTGTCACGATGGGTTCGTGGCGGTCGAGAAGCGCGCCCGGCGATTCGCGTCGCGGCGCCTCGAGCAGGTAGCCCGGCGGCTGATGGCTGCCGCCCCGCTGTGCGCGCTGGCGACGGTGAGGCCGGGCGGTCGCGCCCACATCAACCACATGTACTTCGCGTGGAACGACCGCTTCGATGTGTTCTGGTACTCGGACGAGGATTCGATCCACTCGCGCAACCTGGCGCGCAACCCAAGCGCCGCGATCACGATCTACGACTCGCACCAGGTCAATGGACGGCCAGACCGCGGCATCCAGCTGTTCGGGACCGCGGCGATCGCCAAGGACGAGGAAGCGAGCCGCGTCTACACGCGCAGGTTTCGGGCCGTCGATCCGAGCGCGTACACCGCCTACCGATTCCGTCCCCGCACTGTGAAACTGTTCGACGAGAGATCCTTGTCTCCCGGCACCCTCGTGACGGCCAGGGTTAAAGCAATTGGCCTCGCCTGGACGAAGACGGAAGTCTGGGCCTAGCCGGGCTCAAGGTGCGGGCTTAGGTCCGACGTCTCCGCACCGCTTGACAGACTCTTGGTCACAGACCCGGTCAGGTTTATGGTTCTCGCGTGAAGCATCCGCTGTGGAGCTACGCGGGCCCTGCTTGCGGGATCCTTTACGTGGTCCTTTCTGTTGTCGGTCTTGTGATCCACGGCTACCCCAGCGGCAACGGCGCTCAGATCAAGCATTGGATAGCAACGGCCAACGCCACGCGGTTTGGTGTCGGCATCTGGATCGAAGCGTTGGGCTACCTCCTCTTCGTGCCTTTCGCGGCGTGGCTTGCGCGCGAGCTGCGCCGGCCGGGTCACGCCGAGTGGCCCGCGGACGTCGCGTTCGGCGCGGCGATCCTCACCACGGGGTCGGCGCTTCTGATCAACGGACTCTGGACCGGCGTGTTCGACGCCGGGCGAAACGGCGCCGATCAGACCGTCCTCGCCGCGGCGTATTACCTGACCAGCGATGCATACGCGGCGAGCGTGCCGTTCTCTGGGCTGTTCCTCGTCGCCGCCGGGGCCGCGGCGGTCATCGCGCGCTCCCTTCCACCCTGGCTGGCATGGGCCGGCGTTGCGATCGGCGTGCTCGCGATCATTCCGGCAACCGCCCTGCCCGCCTCGCCTGCGCTGTGGTTGTGGGTCGTCGCCGTGTGCGGGCGGGCCGCCATAACCCTGAGGACGCGGCGCACGTAGCTTCTACTGCCTGACGATCGCCGCCGCGCCTTTCCTCAGAACGTATTTCTGGATCTTGCCCGTCGCGGTCTTGGGCAGCTCCGGCACGAAGGTCACGCCGTGCGGCGCCTTGAAGTGCGCAAGGCGGTCACGCGTGAAAGCGATCAGCTCCGCCTCTGTCGCCGAGGCGCCGGGTCTCAAGACGACGTACGCGTACGGCGCCTCTCCCCACGTCTCGTGCGGCAACCCGACGATCGCCGCCTCCTGGACCGCGGGATGGCGCAAGAGAACGCCTTCGACCTCGATCGAGGAGATGTTCTCGCCGCCGCTGATGATCACGTCCTTGATCCGGTCGCGGATCTCCACATAGCCGTCGGGGCGCACGACCGCGGCGTCGCCGGTGTGGAACCACCCGTCGCCCAGAACCTTGTTCGTCGCCTCCGGGTCGTCGTAGTAGCCCTTCATGATCACGTTGCCGCGCGCCACGATCTCGCCCAGCGTCTGGCTGTCGGCAGGAACCTCGCGGCCGTCACCGTCGACGACGCGCAGCTCGCACGCTCCGATCATCTCCACACCGGTGCGAGCTTTGATGACGGCGCGCTCTGAGGTAGACATCCCGCGGTGCTCGGGGCGCGGCTCGCAGATGGTGAGGAACGGCGCCGTCTCGGTCAGCCCGTAGACCTGCGTGACCTCCCAGCCGAGCTCGTCCTCCAGGCGCTCGATGGTCGCCGCCGCCGGAGGCGCGCCGGCCGTGACGACGTGCACGCCCGCAGGCACCTCGCCGCGGACCTCTTTGGGCGCGTTGGCGAGGGCGATCAGCACGGTCGGAGCGGCGCACAACCAGCCGACCTTCTCCGCGCGGATCAGCTCGAAGACACGGGCCGGCTCGACCTTGGGTAGGCAGATGTGTGTGGCACCGACGGCGGTGATGATCCAGACGAACGTCCATCCGTTGGCGTGGAACATCGGCAGCGTCCATAGATAGCGGTCGCCGACGGTGATGTGGAAGTGGACCAGCGTGTCCATGACATTCGTGTAGGCGTTGCGGTGCGTCATCATCACGCCCTTCGGCTTGGCGGTCGTGCCGCTCGTGTAGTTGATCGTGAGGAGGTCGCTCTCATCGATCTCCGGGCGAGTGAACAAAGGCGAGGCTTTGGCCAGCTCCGCCTCGTATTCGCGCCAGCCCGCCCTCTCATCGGGAACTGGACCGAGGACCACGAAATGCTTCACGCCTCGTAGCTGGTCGCGCACTCCGTCGATGGCTGCCACGTAATCGGGGTGCACGCACAGCACCGACGCGCCCGAGTGGTTCGTGATGTAGACGAAGTCCTCGGCGGTCAGCCGGTAGTTGATCGGCACCAGCACCGCGCCGATCTGCGGCACTGCGTAAAACGACTCGAGCTGCTCGTGCGTGTTCGGCGCGATGTAGGCGACCCGGTCGCCTTTCTTGACGCCCATGGACTGCAGCGAGGAGGACCAACGGTCGCAGCGTGCAAAGAACTGCTCGTACGTGAGACGCAGGTCCCCGTCGACGACGCCTTCGCGGTCGCCGTAGAGCTTGCGTGAGCGGCGGGCGAACTCCAGAGGTGTCAGTGGCGTTTCCATCTCTTCTCCTAAGAGTTGAGCATCAGTGCGAAGTCTGCCGACCTGATGCCGCCCACGAACGCGCTGTGGGCCCTCGGCTCGAGCTCGACCGAGCGTTCATAGACGAACGCGTAGACATTGTCCAGCGTCCAGTCTCCGTAGCCCTGGATGCGCAGCCCGTAGCGGAGTCCATCGTCACGGTGGCCGCGCAGGTAGAGGTCGGTGGCGCGGGTGTAGATCGCCTTCAGGATCTCGAGCTGCATGCTCAGCTCGGCGATGGTTTTGGCGTCCCCTTCCTCTTCGACGAGCTGCTCCACCTGTGTTTCGAGGTCGGCGATCTCCTTCTGGTAGTCGTCCACCTCACGGTCGAGTTTAGTGCGGCGCTAGAGGCCCGGCCTCTAGTGGATGAGGTAGTGCGCCGAGACCGACGCCGCGATGAGGATCGCGATGATGTTGACAACCTTGATCATGGGGTTGATGGCGGGTCCGGCGGTGTCCTTGTTGGGGTCGCCGACCGTGTCCCCGGTGACGGCCGCCTTGTGCGCCTCCGAGCCCTTGCCGCCGAGGTGGCCTTCCTCGATGTACTTCTTGGCGTTGTCCCACGCGGCGCCGCCGCTGGTCATCTGAATGGCCAGGAAGAGTCCGGTCACGATCGCGCCGAGCAGCATGCCGCCGAGGGCGCGCGGGCCGAGAAGGAAGCCGACCGCAAGCGGCGCCACCACCGGAATCACGCCCGGAAGGATCATCTCGCGCTGAGCTGCCGCGGTGACGATCCGCACCGCGGTGCCGTATTCCGGCCGGCCGGTTCCCTCGAGGATGCCTGGGATCTCCCGGAACTGACGCCTCACCTCTTCGACGACCAGGCCGCCGGCGCGCCCGACCGCGAGCATGGCAAGCGATCCGAACAGGAACGGGAGGATGCCGCCGAGAAACAGACCGGCGATGACCAGCGGGTCCGACAGCTCGAACTTCGTCGGGTGACCGGCCCTCGCGAGCTCCTGCGTGTACGAGGCGAACAGCACCAGCGCGGCGAGCCCGGCGGAGCCGATCGCGTAACCCTTGGTGACAGCCTTCGTCGTGTTCCCGACGGCGTCCAGCGGATCCGTGATCTCGCGTACCTCTTTCGGCAGCTTGGCCATCTCAGCGATGCCGCCGGCGTTGTCAGTGATCGGACCGTAGGCGTCGATCGCGACGATGATCCCGGTCATCGACAGCATCGCGGTGGCGGCTATCGCGATGCCGTAAAGACCGCCGAGGCCGTAGCTCGACAGGATCCCGGTGGCGATGACGATCACCGGGAGCGCCGTCGCCATCATCCCGATCGCCTGTCCCGCGATGATGTTGGTCGCGTGGCCGGTCACCGAGGCCTTCGCGATGAGATGCACCGGCCAGTAGGCCGTTTCCGTGAAGAACTCGGTGATCGCGACGATGAGCACCGTGACGATGACGCCGACGAGCGCGCAGTAAAAGAGATTCATCGGGTCGTGGTCGAAGCCGGGCAGGTACCCGCTGCTCTTCAGCCACTGCGTCACGAAGAAGAAGCCGACGATCGCGATGACGACGGCGACCAGCAGGCCGGCGTACAGGGCGCCCATGATCCATCGCGGATTGAAGACGCGGACGAAGAAGGTGCCGACGATCGAGCCGACGACGCTCACGGCACCGAGCAGCAGCGGATAGATGACCCAGCCGAGCTGGTCCTTGAACAGCAAAGAGCCAAGCAGCATCGCGGCGATCATGGTCACGGCGTAGGTCTCGAACAGGTCCGCGGCCATGCCCGCGTCGTCGCCCACGTTGTCGCC
>DATKFA010000367.1:0-6755 GCA_035511715.1 Candidatus Acidiferrum sp.
GCCAACAACTCGTTCATACACATCTCGGCGTACCTGCTGAGCATGTTGCCCTACATCATCACGCTCGTCGTGCTCGCGGGCGTCGTGGGCCGCAGCACTCCGCCGGCGGCCGACGGCCTGCCCTACGTCCCGGGTTCGGAGTGAGCGAAACCTCGACGTTCGCGGTCGACATGCGAGGGATAACCAAACAGTTTCCCGGCGTGCTGGCCAACAACCACGTCGACTTCAGCGTCCGGCAGGGCGAGATCCACGCGCTCGTCGGCGAGAACGGCGCGGGCAAAAGCACGTTGATGAACGAGCTCTACGGCCTGGTCCATACGGACTCGGGCGAGATCTTCGTCAACGGCAAGCAGGTTCACATCGCCGGGCCGCGCGACGCGATCGCGCTCGGCATCGGCATGGTTCACCAGCACTTCATGCTGATCCCGGTGTTCTCGGTCGGCGAGAACATAATGCTCGGCCGCGAGCCGGTGACAGGGCCGGACTTCTTCGATCGCACGCGCGCGCGGACCGAGATCGCAGCCCTGACCAAACGCTACGGGCTCGCGCTCGACGCGGACGCGCGCATGGGCGATCTGCCGGTCGGCCTGCAGCAGCGGGCGGAGATCGTAAAGGTGCTGTACCGCGGCGCGAGCATCCTCATCCTCGACGAGCCCACCGGCGTGCTCACGCCGCAGGAGAGCCACGAGCTTTTCGGGGTCCTGCGCGACCTCGTGAAGGCGGGCAAGACGATCATCTTCATCAGCCACAAGTTGAAAGAGGTGCTCGACATCTCAGACCGCATCACTGTCATGCGGCGCGGCAAGGTGGTCGGGCACCTGATCACCAAGGACACCAACGAGGAGGAGATCGCGACCCTCATGGTCGGGCGCGAGGTCCTGCTGCGCGTCGACAAGGCGCCGGCGAAGCCCGGCGGTGTCGCCTTGAAGGTGGATGGCCTGACGGCCAACTCGGACCAGGGCGTTCCCGCGCTGAAGGGCGTTACGTTCGAGCTGCGTTACGGCGAGATCCTCGGCATCGCCGGCGTGGAGGGCAACGGGCAGAGCGAGCTGATGGAGGTGCTCGCGGGCATACGCCGCGCAACCGGCGGCCATGTCGCGCTCGGCGGTCGGGACATCACAACGATGGATGCGAATTCCGAGCGCGACGCCGGTGTTGCGTTCATCCCCGAGGATCGGCGCGGCACCGGGCTCGTGTTGAGCTTCTCCATCGCGGAGAACTCGATCCTCGGTCGGGAGCGGGCGTCGATCTTCTCGTGGCGGCATCTGGTCCTACGGCTGGTGGCCATTCGGGATTGGGCGCGCCGCTTGGTCAAGGACTTCGACATCCGCACGCCCTCGATCGACGTCGCCGCGCGCAACCTTTCGGGAGGCAACCAGCAGAAGGTGATCGTGGCGCGCGAGATGGGCGGTGGCCCCAAGGTGCTGCTGGCGGCGCAGCCCACACGGGGCGTCGACATCGGGGCGATCGAGTTCATCCACCGCCAGATCGTCAAGGAGCGAGACGAAGGCGCCGCGGTGCTGCTGGTCTCCGCCGAGCTCGACGAGGTGCGCTCCCTGTCCGACCGCATCGCGGTGATGTACGAGGGCCGGATCGTGACGATCGTCTCACCGGAGACGCCGGAGGAGCGGCTTGGACTGTTGATGACCGGAGGGGGCACCAAGCAGGGCGCCGCCTGACCTCGCGATAGGCGCGACTATCGCGCTTCTTCCCGGGCGAAGACTCGAGTTGGTCGCGACTATCGCAGGGTTTGCAGGGCCGCGGGCAGCTCGCGGATTGTCTCGAGGCGCCGCCATCCGTGCTCCGGCAGCTCGTCCTCCGGCACTTCCTCGTGCGCCCAGGTGACCTCGTAGGGGATCTGGACCGCGCGGCCGCCGAGCTCGACCACCGGCACGATGTCCGACCGCAGCGAGTTGCCCACCATGACGAACTCCTCAGGCTTGATCGCTCGGCGCTGAAAGACGCCGCGGTAGCTCTCACTGTTCTTCTCGCTCAGGATCTCGACGCCGAGAAACAGGTCGCCGAGACCCGATCGCGCGAGCTTGCTCTCCTGGTCGAACAGGTCGCCCTTGGTGATGAGAAGCAGGTCGTAGGAGGCGCCCAACGAGCGAAGCGTTTCCTCCACTCCGTTCAGAAGCTCGGTCGGCTCCATCAGCATTCGCTTGCCCCAGCCGAGGATCACATCAAGGTCTGCGGTCGGGATGCGCTGTTGGGTCAGCTCCATCGCCGTTTCGAGCATCGAGAGGGTGAACGACTTCACGCCGTAGCCGTAGATGGCGAGGTTCTTCATCTCGGTCGCGGCCAGACGGGCGTCGACGTCCGCGTCGGGGACGTGACGCTTCAGTAGCTCGCGAAACTCGCCCTGCGTGACGTGGAAACGCGTTTCGCTGTGCCACAGCGTGTCGTCGCCGTCAAACCCCACGACCCGGACCGGCATAGCGCCGGTCGATTATCAGGGTTGCTGCGTGCCTGGGGTTCCAACGTAGGTCCAGTGCGCTCCGCCGTCGACCGTCATCTGAATGGAACCGCGCACTGTTGCGTAGCCGATGAAAGCCGCGTTCTGTTACGCGGCTGCGCGCACCCAGTCTGGGAGCGGAAGCATCCGCGTCCCGCGCAGAGCCTCCACCGCGTCAGCTACCGTCACCTGCCGGCGCCGGAAGTTGCGAAGCGCGAAGCGGTCGCAAGCCGTCTCGGCGCCGGCCCGCCTGCCCAGCATCTCGCGCAGGTACCAGTGCAGCCATTCGTGGAGGTAGACGAAACGCAGCACGTCGCGTCGCGTTCGGAAGCGGACCCTTTCGGACAGCCATGCGAACTTCATCCCGTCGCCCGGCTTGCGCCGGGCATTGACGTAGACCAGCTCGCTGAACGGCCGGAAAGGCTCCGGGACGCGCACGATGATCCGCCCGAGGTCGAACTCGCAGAGGCCGGAAAGGCTTGGTCTGGCCCGATACCGCAGCGGCTTGACCACGACCCTGTAGTCGCCCGGCGACGGCAGGCCCGACAGGGTGCGGCGGATGTCGGCGACGTTGAGCCCGGGCAGGTCGCTTCGGACCGACATGCCCATCGACGGAGCACGGCTGGAGGCCCGATCCAGGGCAGCGACCGCACGCCCAACCGCGTCCAGGTCCAGGTGCAGCTCCTCCGCCAGCTGGACGATCGGGCCCCGGTAAGCGCGAGGGCGTCCCGCGATCAGGAGGCTCATGTGCTGCTAGATAAGCGTCGATGCATCGGGGTCTACCCGCCATTTACACAGCCTTTGGCGCCCGTTTCAATGGGCTTAACAGCCTGGGCGACGCGGATCAGCCCGCTCAGAAGGTCCCAGGCGCCCATCATTTATGCCGTGCACCAGGTCAAGCTCGAGTCTGTCCGTCGCAAGTCCGGCGGACGGATTCATGTGACGCCGAGGGTCCCGCGCAGCGGGCCGGTGACCACGCTGTGCGGCCAGACCCTGGGAGAAGGTTCCTACACGGCGGTCGACCAGGACCCCGACTGCGCCAACTGCATCCGGCGGTCCCACGACCCCTCCCGCATCTCAGGCGCTTTCTTCGCCCAGGAGGAAGGGTCCGAGCTTCTGCGTCTGTCCCTCGAGCAGGCGCGCTCGCGCAAGCCCGACCTTCGCGTCCTCCCGAGCCACCACGCCGAGCGAGACAAACCTGTCGTCTGGCCGGCGCCGAAGCCGCCCGAGGAGGTGATCCCCGACGAGGTCGGCGAGCTGGTCACGCGCGGATTCAAGCCTTCGGGGGAGGGCGTCTGGCGAAGTCCTGATGGGGTCATCGTCCGGATGCGCAAGCACGGCCGCGAGTGGCGCTTCGCCGAGCTCGTCTTCGAGGGCGAGGTCGTTGCGACCCGCGTCGACAACGGACTCCGAATCAAGGCGGGGGACGTCGAGGTGAGCCCTTCGGCAGACGGACTCGAGGTCCGGATCAAGAAGAAAGCCGGCAGTTAGTGCAGGCGGGCGCTGCTCGCCGCCGCGGCGCCCCCCGACGGCGGAACGCCGGCGAAGCCATGCGTGGGAAGGATCCCTGCGGCGTGAGCCACGATCAGCCCCAGCAGGACGAGGACGTCCGCCAGAAGGAACAGCCCAAGCATGTCCCAGTCGAGCCGGTTGACCAATGCGAGCCAACGGGTTGCGGCCGCGGCGCCCTCGGGCGCCCACCCGCAAATAGGGCAGCGGCCCTGCGTGTAGCGCGGGTCGAAGGTCCAGTTGTCGATCTCGCAGTGGGCGCGCGTGCCCCGTCGCCTGGCGATCAAGGGGACAGAACCTCATCGGGAACGACGTCCGACGGTGTGCTTCGCGCCCAGACCCAGGCCGCGGCCGACGCGAGCAGCAGCGTCTCGAGGGTCAGGAACATCAACGCGAGCGGGATGCGGTTCGCAGCCAGCGCGGTGCCAAGCTGCGCGACGGGCGAGTTGCCCCCGCCGGCGCCGCCGGTGTCGCCAAACCCGCCGAAGTCTCCGCCGCCGAAACCTCCGAATCCGCCAAAACCAAATGCGGCTCCCGTGCCTGTCTGCAGGTCGACGAAGCCCTCGCCAAGGACGTACTCGGCGCTCTGGCTGGGGACGCCAGGTCCAGGCGACGGCTGCGTGATCTTGACGTGCAGGCCGGTGGCCCAGATCACGACGTGGCCGCCGTCGATCGTTTTGGTCGGCGCGACCGTGAAGATGGTGATGTAGGTCAGGTCCGCGACCGGCACGCAGCCCGACGTCGTCCCGGGCCGGCTCGATCCGCCCGAACCGCCGCCTGAAGACCCGCCTCCGAGCGGCAGGGGCGGCAGGGGGCCCGGCGGCGGAGGCGGAGGCGCGCCCGGCGCCGGCGGAATCGGCGCCGACGGGCAAGGGACCGGGTGCTGATCGACGATGGTCACGCCCTGGTCGTTGACCGCGACCGGCTGACCGTTGTTGGTCACCTGCCCGGCCGTCACGTGCGCGTCGCCGCCCGCACCGGACAGAGTGCTGAACGCCTTGACGTCAACAGCGACCTTGCTGATCTGCACGGTGCCGAACCCGAAGCTGTCCACCGCCGAATGGGTCGTGACCGTGAGCCTGCCGCCCTGGTCGATGGTCGTGCCCGTCTGACCGCTGGCGCCGCTGAAGGGCTGCGTCCCGCCTCCGGCGTAGTAGCCGTCGGCGTCGGCGGCCAGCTGGGCGGCGTTTGCGTCCGCGTACGGGCCGCTTCCGCATCCGTTGCACGTGTCGATGTGGCCATGGGACGGACCCGGATATGTCGCTGTTGCGTACGGAACCTGGTTGTTGGGGTTCTGGCAGATCTGCGGCGGTGGAGGCTGATTGCCTGAGGTGCTGCAGCTCTGGTTGTACTGCGAGCCGACCGTCGCCGTGGCCGGACCGCTGTCCGAATAGGTCGCCTTGGCTGTGGTTGAGGGGCTTGCGTCCTGCTGCACCTCCGCCATCGGGTAGCGGTTGTTGACCGCGCCGTTCTGGAAGTTGGGGAACGCGTCGCTGCCCGCGATGCCGTGCACGCCGGTCGCGTAACCAAAGCTTGTGTAGCTCGCGGGCACGTCCGCCAGCGCGAACGCCGGCACGAGGACCGTGGCCGCGATTGCGACCACGAAGCAGTTGATCGCGATGAACAGTCGCTTCATTGTCCGTTCGCCTTTCCGTCCAGGTGCCCATCGACCTGCCGAAGAAGCTCGATCGCGAGCGCCCCGGCGGGCCGGCCTTCCGACTCGGCGCGCTCCTCGAGAGCGCGCTTGACCCTGGCGGGCACCCTGACCGCCACGATCTCCATCAACGCGGGGTCAAGGTGTCCGTTGCTGTGGCCGTTGCCGTTCGCGGCTCCGATCGTCGACGGCTCATCGGCGGCGGTCCCGAGGTAGGAGCCCGCGACCAGCTTGCGGTCGCTGCGCAGCTCGCTCGCCTCGCCGCTGAGGCCGATCGTCCCGTGCTCGAAGACGTACGCGCGGTCGGCGACGTCCAGCGCCGACTCGACGAACTGCTCGACGAGGAGCACCGCGATGCCCTTCTCGCGGAACACTCGGATGATGTCGAAGAGCTGCCGCACGACCGTGGGCGCGAGGCCTTGCGACATCTCGTCGATCATCACCAGCCGCGGCTCTGACAGGATCGCGCGTGCGAGCGCGACCATCTGCTGCTCGCCGCCGGAGAGGGTTCCGACGACCTGGTGGCGGCGCTCCCGAAGGCGTGGAAACAGGTCGAACGCGGGCCCCAGGTCAACCTCCTGGCCCGAGGTGTTGGAGACCAGGCGAAGAGTGTCCTCGACGCTGATGCTCGGGAAGAGGCCACGCCCTTCCGGGATGTGGACGAGGCCCATCTGCGCGATGCGCTCGGCGGCGAGGCCGGTGACATCCCTGTTCGCGAATGTGATGCGTCCGCGGCGGGCATGGATCATCCCGGAGATCGCGCGCAGCGTGGTGGTCTTGCCGGCGCCGTTGGCGCCGATGCACGCGACGACCTCCCCCGCCCGGACGGCCAGGCTCACATCGCGGATCACCTCAAGTCCGCCGTAGCCGGCGGCGAGACCCTGGACATCGAGCAGAGGACGCTCGTCGCTCCGCACCCGCGGTATCGATTGCACGCCGCTTCGCTGCTGCGACTCCTCGCCCAGATACGCAGCCAGGACCTTGGGGTCGTTGCGGATCGTCGCCGGCTGTCCGCGCGCCAGAAGCTTGCCGAAGTCGAGCACGTAGACGTAGTCGCACACACGCATCACAAGGCTCATGTCGTGATCGACCAGCAGCATCGAGACATGGAATCGCTCGCGCACTGTGTGCAGGAGC
>DATKFA010000368.1:0-3688 GCA_035511715.1 Candidatus Acidiferrum sp.
TTTGCCGGCAGTAACACGTTTGCGCAGGGCCCCAAACCGGGAAATGCCGACACTTCCCGGGATTCGCCACCGGTGGCGCGACTTACTCGAGCTTGGTACTCAGCCTGTCGATCGCGACCGGCGCCATGCCGGTAGCCTCGAGGTACGAGGCGGTTCCGCCCCACTTCGTTTCGAGATGCTCGAGCACGCCCAGGATTCGTTCGGGTGGGCACCGCAACTCTTCCCGCATCTCGTCTCGCTTGTCCAGGGGCGCTTCGCTGATCCACTTCTCGTACGCGTCTGCGAGCTGGCGGTCGGTTTCGCCGAAGTCAGCGGCAATCTCGTCAGGCGGGACGCCGGCGAGAGCCAGGATCATGGCGGCGACGAGGCCTGTGCGGTCCTTGCCGGCGAAGCAGTGGAACACCAGCCCGCCTTCTGCCTGGGCGATCGCGGTGAAGATCTCGCGAAACGCGGACTGGCGCGTGTTGAGCATCACGAGGTAGCGCTCGAACATGTTCGGGGCCTCGCCGAGCTTCCTGAGGCTGGCGTCGTCGACCAGCTCGCGGTGCAGGTAGGTCACCCCCTCCGCTTTGACCATCTTCACCAACGGGCGAGGAAAGCGGGCGTCGAAGGTTCCGCTGCGCTCGGACTTGCTGCGCAGGTCGATGACTGTCTTGACGCCAAAGGCGCGCATCGCCTCGCGGCCGGCGGCGGTCAGCACTGACACGTCGTCGGAGCGAACCAGGACCCGCGACCGGGTGACACCTCCACGCCGTCGCAGACCACCGAGGTCACGCGTGTACTGGCAGTCGGGCCACGCGAGCCGACGCCCCTCCGGCGCCTCCGGCGCCACCTCCCCACTGCGTGGGGAGGACTTCGGCTCGAGCCGGCGCCCCTCCGGCGCCACCTCCCCACTGCGTGGGGAGGACTTCGCCTTCTCTATCTCTTGGTGTACTGGGGGGCCTTCCGAGCCCGCTTCAGTCCGTACTTCTTGCGCTCCTTCATGCGTGCGTCGCGAGTGAGAAGTCCGGCCTTCTTCAGGGACGGGCGCAGGTCAGGGTCGTAGCGCGTGAGCGCACGCGCGATGCCGTGCGCGATCGCGCCGGCCTGACCACTGGTGCCGCCGCCGACCACCTTGACGGTGATGTCGAACTTGCGTGCCGTACCTGTGACACGCAGGGGCGCGAGCGCGGCCATCTCGAGCACGCGACGGCCGAGGTAGGCAAGCGGGTCCTTCTCGTTCACGGTCACGCGACCCTCGCCGGGCGTGATGCGCACGCGCGCGATCGCGTTCTTTCTCCGGCCGGTGCCGCGGTTGATCGTGTCAGCCAATCTTCAAGTTCCCCTTTGCGTCGAATGTGAGCGCCTTCGGCTTCTGCGCCGCGTGCCCGTGGTCGGAACCGGCGTAGACGCGAAGGCGCTTCAGCATATCGGCCCCGAGCGTGTTGTGCTGCAGCATGCCCCTAACTGCGTTGGTCACCGGGAACGTCGGGTCGAGCTCCTGCGCCCGCTGAAGCGAACGCTTGCGCAGGCCACCGGGGTAGCCCGTGTACCGCGTGTATTCCTTGGTCTGCATCTTGGTGCCGGTCACCTTGATCCTCGCGGCGTTGATGACCACAACGTGGTCGCCACTGTTCAAGTGGGGCGTGAAGGTCGGCTTGTGCTTGCCACGCAGGACCGCGGCCACTCCTGACGCCAGGCGGCCCAAAACCTGGTCCGTGGCATCGACCACGTACCAGTCTGATTTGAGATCTGCGGCTTTCGCCGTCCACGTCTTTTGTTTGCTCATTCGAATTTGCTAGTAAATCACTTCCATCAATGTCAGCCCTCCCGCGGGCGCGGTGCGCGGCGCCAGGCGACGATCGCGCGCTCGAAGGACCTCTCCCACCCACCTCGCCGGCCTCTTGCCCCGGCCAACCTCGGCCAGCGCCCCGGCGATGCTGCGGACCATTCCGCGGAGAAATCCTTCCGCGACCAGCTCCAGCTCGACGAACTCACCTCGCCGCGACACGGTGGCGGAGCGCATTTCCCGCACACGCCCATCCGCGGGCTCGGAGGCCGAGCAGAAGCTGGTCCAGTCGTGCTTTCCCTTGAGCGCCATCGCGGCCCGCGACATCTCGTCGACGTCGAGCAGCCCTCGCACATGCCAGCAGCGTCCCCGCTCGAGCGCGGGCCGGGCCGGGCGGTCGAGATACCGATATCGGTACCGGCGCCACCTTGCGGAGTACCGGGCGTGGAAGTCGTCCTCCACCACCGCAGCCGATATGACGGCCACGTCATCCGGCAGACGCGCGTTGAGCGCCGCCATCAGGCGGTGCGGCGCTATTCGCCCATCCGTTTGGAAGTTCGCGACCTGGCCCTCGGCGTGCGCTCCAGCGTCGGTACGTCCCGCGGCGTAGACCATCAGGTCCTTGCCGACGATCGACCGCAGCGCACGCTTCAGCTCACCCTCGACCGTCCGTCCACGGGCCTGCTGCTGCCAGCCCGCGAAGCTCTTCCCGTCGTACTCCAGCACGACTTTGATATTCATTTGTCAACCGATCCGAACGGGTCTCAGTCGACCAGTTCGATGATCACCATCGGCGCCGCGTCGCCCAGGCGCGGACCCTTGTGGATGATCCGCGTGTAACCTCCGGGCCGTTCCGCCAGCCGCGGAATGAGGTTCGAGAACAGCCGCTCCACGACATCGGGCTTGGAGATCTCCTCGCTCACCTTGCGGCGCGCGGTGACGTCTCCCGCCTTTGCCGTCGTGATGATCCGCTCGACCCATCGACGCATCTCCTTGGCCCGCGCCTCGGTCGTCGTGATGCGCCCGCTTGGGGACTCCAGCAGCGACGTGCAAAGGTTGCGCATCAACGCCTTGCGTGCGTCGGTGTCGCGGTTGAAGCGGCGGCCGCTCTTTTGGTGGCGCAAATCGAAGAATCCCTAGCCGCGCAGGACCGTGCCCATCTCTTCGGGCTTGATGAATCCCTTCTCGACCAGCTTCTCCTTGATCTCGTCCAGGGACTTGCGCCCGAAGTTGCGCAGAGCAAGCAACTCTACCTCGCGCTTCTGGAGCAGCTGGCCGACGGTCTGGATCTCGTTGGCCTTCAGGCAGTTGAACGCGCGCACCGAAAGATCGAGCTCCTCGATCGGCGTGTCCATCAGCCGGTTCTGGCCGGTCTTCTCACCGCGCAGCTCCTGCTCGTGCTTCTCGATAGAGCTGCGGAACTTCACGAACAGGTCGAGGTGCTGGGTGAACAGCTCCGCGGAGTGGCTCACCGCCTCCTCAGGCGACATCGTTCCGTCGGTCCAGACCTCGATGATCAGGCGGTCGTAGTCGGTGGACTGCCCGACGCGGGTCTTCTCGACGACGAAGTTCGCCTTCTCGACCGGGGAGAAGATCGAGTCGATGGGGATGACCCCGATCGGCTGACCTTCGCGCTTGTTGCGCTCGGCCGGCACGTAGCCCTTGCCGCGCTCGACGTTCAACTCCATCCGCAGGTGGCCCTTCGCGGCCAGGGTGCAGATGTAGAGGTCGGGGTTGACGATCTCCACGTCGGAGGACGCCTGGATGTGCGAGGCGTGCACCTCCGCCGGGCCCTTGACGTCGAGGAGCAGGGTCACCGGGTCCTCGGTGAAGCTCTTTAGACACAGCTTCTTGAGGTTGAGGATTACCTCGGTCACGTCCTCTTTGACGTGTGGGATGGCCGTGAACTCGTGCGCGACC
>DATKFA010000369.1:0-4866 GCA_035511715.1 Candidatus Acidiferrum sp.
GCTTCATCCCCGGCATACGTCCGGGGCGGCCCACCGCGGATTACCTGCAGGCCGTGATGAACCGCGTCACGTTCGTGGGCGCGGTGTTCCTCGGCTTCATCACGGTGATCCTGCCGATCGGCACGGCGAAGATCTCGGGCATCCCCCACCAGCAGATGTACCTCGGCGGCACGGCGATCCTGATCGTCGTAGGGGTCGCGCTGGACACCATGAAGCAGCTGCAGACGCAGCTGGTCATGCGTCAGTACCGAGGCTTCATCAAGTGAACCCTGGCGGCATTTGCCCTCCCCATTTATGGGGAGAGGTCGGGGGTGGGGCGTGAACCTGTTGCTCTACGGCGCCCCTGGCTCGGGCAAGGGGACGCAGGCGAATGTGCTGCGCGCGCACTTCGGCATCCCGCACATCGCGACCGGGGACATGCTGCGCGCGGAGATCGCGGCGGGCACCGAGCTGGGCCTCAAGGCTCAGCCGATCCTGGCGGCGGGCCAGTACGTGTCGGACGAGATCATGATCGGCATGATCCGCAACCGGCTGCGCCAACCCGACTGCGAGCCGGGGTTCATCATCGACGGCTTCCCTCGCACCGTCCCCCAGGCTGCGGCCCTGGACGACCTGATGGAGGAGCTGGGCAAGAGCTTCGACCGGGTCATCTACCTGAAGGTGCCGGTCGAGGAGCTGCTCCAGCGCCTTTCCGGCAGGCTCGTGTGCCCGCTCTGCCAGCGCACGTATCCGCCGGGCACGGCCGCGTGCACGGTGGACGGCAGCGCGCTCGTCCAGCGTGAGGACGACAAGCCTGAGGCCGTCCGGCCACGGATCGAGATCTACCTCGAAAAGACCGTCCCGGTGCTCGACCACTACCGCGGCGAGGGGCTGGTTTCCGAGATCGACGGCCGGGGAACGATTGAGGAGATAAGCCGCCAGGTCCTTTCGGCCGTGTCCTCCCCACGCAGTGGGGAGGTGGCCCGAAGGGCCGGAGGGGCTGCAGCACAATGATCAACCTCAAGACCGCCCACGAGATCGACCTCATGGCCCGAGCGGGCAGCCTGCTCGCGTCCGTGCTGCCCCCGCTGAAGGAGGCGTGCCGCCCGGGCGTCAAGACCATCGAGCTCGACCGGATCGCCGACCGCCTCATCCGCGCAGGCGGCGCCACGCCCGGGTTCCTTGGCTACCACGGCTACCCCAAGTCGATCTGCGTCTCGATCAACGACGAGGCGGTCCACGGCATCCCCGGCAGCCGCAAGATCGCGGACGGCGACCTGGTCAGCCTCGACCTCGGCCTGATCCTGGAAGGTTTCTGGGCCGACGTGGGCATCACCGTCGGCGTGGGCACCATCTCGGCCGAGGCCAGGCGCCTGCTGAAGGTGACCGAGGAAGCTCTCTACGTCGGCATCGACAAGGCCCGGCCCGGCGGCTACCTGGGCGACATCTCGTCAGCCATCCAGAAGCACGTCGAAGCCAACGGCTTTTCGGTCATCCGCCAGTTCGTCGGCCACGGGATCGGGCGCCAGATGCACGAAGACCCTCAGGTCCCCAACTTCGGCACGCCCGGCACGCCGCCGCGGCTGAAGCCGGGAATGACCCTGGCCATCGAGCCGATGGTCAACGCCGGCACCCACGAGGTGTACATGAAGCCGGACGGCTGGACCATCTGCACCGCCGACGGCGCCCTCTCGGCCTACTTCGAGCACACAGTGGCGATTACCGAAAAGGGCCCACTGGTGCTGACACAAGGCGGGCTCGCCTGAACTTCTTCCCCAGCTCCTGGGGAAGGTGGCCCTCCGCGCAGCGGACGGCCGGAAGGGGCCTCAGCCTTTGGTATACTCGGCGTTCGTGCCCCAACGGCCCTCGCTCGTGAAGGGGGTCGTGGTGGAGCCTCTTCCCAACGGCGTGTACCGGGTCGAGCTCGAGAACGGGGCCAAGGTCCTCGCTCACGTCGCCGACCGCGCCGGCACCCACTTCACCCGGCTCCTCACTGGGGACAAGGTGGGCGTCGAGCTCGCGGAGAGCGACCGGTCGCGAGGGCGAATTCGAGAGATCTGGAGATGAAGGTACGACCGTCTGTCAGGAAGATGTGCCCCAGCTGCAGGGTGATCAAGCGCAATGGAGTGGTCCGGGTGATCTGCTCCAAGACGCCGAAACACAAGCAGAGACAGGGGTAGGAGGCTAGATGGCGAGAATCGCCGGCGTCGACGTACCCCCGGGCAAGCGCGTCGTGATCTCGATGTCCTACATCCACGGCATCGGCAACACGACCGCCGAGAAGATCGTGAAGATGGCCAACATCGACGCGAACAAGCGCACCAAGGACCTCAGCGAGGAGGAGGTCGCGCGCCTTCGCCAGGTGGTGGACCGCATGGCGAGCAGCAAGGACATCCTGATCGAGGGTGACCTGAGGCGCGAGGTCGCGACCAACATCAAGCGGTTGACCGAGATCGGTTCCTACCGCGGCCAGCGCCACCGCCGCGGCCTGCCCGTTCGCGGCCAGCGCACGCGTACCAACGCGCGCAGCCGCCGCGGTCCCAAGCGTGCGGTCGCAGGCAAGAAGAAGGTCAAGGCCGGCAAGTGATGGCAAAAGCCAAGAAGGTCGTCCGGACCCGCCGGCGCGAGCGCAAGAACGTGGTCAACGGACAGGCACACATCCAGTCGACGTTCAACAACACGATCGTCTCGATCAGCGATATCGACGGCAACGTCATCGCGTGGGGTTCAGCCGGCGCGCAGGGCTTCAAGGGAAGCCGGAAGTCGACGCCGTTTGCCGCGCAGCAGACCGCCGAGGCGACCGCCAAGAAGGCGCTCGAGCACGGCATGCGCTCGATCGAGGTCTTCGTCCGCGGTCCGGGCGCCGGTCGTGAGGCCGCCATCCGCTCGCTTCAGGCCACCGGCCTCGAGGTGAGCGCAATCACCGACGTCACGCCGATCCCGCACAACGGCTGCCGCCCGCCGAAGCGGAGGCGCGTGTAGTGGCGAACTATAGCGGACCGGTCTGCCGGTTCTGCCGCCGCGAGGGCGCCAAGCTGTACCTGAAGGGCGAGCGCTGCTACACGCCCAAGTGCGCCATCGAGCGCCGCGCGTTCGCGCCCGGCATGCATGGCCAGGCGCGCAAGCGCAAGACGTCGGACTACGGCATACAGCTTCGGGCCAAGCAGAAGGCTCGCCGCATCTATGGCCTTCTCGAGAAGCAGTTCCGCAACTACTTCGACGAAGCCTCGCGCGAGCCGGGCGTCACCGGTCTGAACCTGCTGCGCCACCTCGAGCTGCGCCTCGACAACGTCATCTACCGCCTGGGCCTGGGGGCCTCGCGCAAGCAAGCGCGCCAGCTCGTAACCCATCGCCACTTCGAGGTGAACGGCAAGCTGGTCAACGTTCCATCGTTCCAGGTGAAGCCGGGTGACGAGCTGAAGGTCAAGGGCTCGGACGGCGTGTTCGACGTGGTGCTGGAGGCATCGAAGGTGCGTCCAGTGCCCTCATGGCTTTCCTTCAACACGGACGAGAAGTCCGCCAAGATCCTCGGCCGCCCCGAGCGCCACGAGATGGAGTCGGGCGTCGAGGAGCAGCTGATCGTCGAGTTCTATTCACGGTAGTAGTGCACGGAGGTTTATTTAGTTCAGTTGGCGATTGATACACAGATGACCGTCACCCCCCAGGTGCGCAAGCTCGAGACGAGCGCGAACTACGGCAAGTTCGACATCGAGCCCCTGGACCCGGGGTTTGGCACCACGCTCGGCAACACGCTGCGCCGCGTGCTGCTTTCGTCCCTTTGGGGCGCCGCCGTCACGTCCATTCAGATCGATGGCGTGGCGCACGAGTTCACCGCGATCCCTCACGTCAAGGAGGACGTGACCGAGGTCATCCTCAACCTGAAGAAGCTCCGCCTGAAGAGCTTCACGGAAGACCCCATCACGCTGGTGCTGGACGTCAAGGGGCCGGCCGACGTCCGCGCCTCGAACATCCAGTCGACCTCGGACGTGGAGATCGTCAACCCAGACCTCTACATCTGCACGCTGGCCGCGAAGGGCCACCTGCGGATGGAGCTCAACGTCGAGCGGGGCAAGGGCTACGTGCCGGCCGAGCGCAACAAGCGCGAGGGCCAGCCGATCGGGGTCATTCCGATCGACTCGATCTTCTCGCCCGTCGAGAAGGCGAACTTCGTAGTGGAGAAGACCCGTGTCGGGCAGTCGACCGATTACGACCGCCTGATCATCGAGGTCTGGACGGACGGCACGATGTCGCCCGAGCAGGCGGTGAGCCACTCCGCGGAGCTGTTCACACAGCACCTGAAGCTCTTCGTGAGCTTCGGTGATCGCATCAAGGAAGGCGAGGACGAGCGACGCGGCGAGAAGACCAGCCAGAACCGCATCGACACGCCGATCGAGGAGCTCGATCTCTCGGTGCGGGCGTTCAACTGCCTGAAGGCCAACGAGATCCAGACCGTCGGCCAGCTCCTTCAGAAGCGCGAGGAAGAGCTGCTTGCTCTGCGCAACTTCGGTCGGAAGTCCCTGGACGAGATCAAGGAGAAGCTGGTCGAGAAGGGATTCATCAAGCCCGAAGAGATGGGCACGGTCCTGCGCGGCTAGGGATCCTTCGATTTGCGCCACCAAAAGAGCGGCCGCCGCTTCAACCGCGACACCGACGCACGCAAGGCATTGATGCGCAACCTTTGCACGTCGCTGCTGGAGTCGCCAAGCGGGCGCATCACGACGACCGAGGCGCGGGCCAAGGAGATGCGTCGATGGGTCGAGCGGATCATCACGACCGCAAAGGCGGGAGACGTCACCGCGCGCCGCAAGGTGAGCGAGGAGATCTCCAAGCCCGATGTCGTGGAGCGGCTTTTCTCGAATCTGATTCCGCGGCTGGCGGAACGGCCCG
>DATKFA010000370.1:0-15242 GCA_035511715.1 Candidatus Acidiferrum sp.
GCGACGCTGCGCGAGTACGTCGACTGGACATTCTTCTTCCACGCGTGGGAGCTGAAGGGCAAGTACCCGGCGATCCTCGACAGCCCGTCGCAGGGCGCGGCCGCGCGCGAGCTGTTCGGCCACGCGCTGGAGCTGTTGGACGAGATCCAGAGTGACGGATCTCTGCGGGCCCGCGGCGTGTATGGCTTCTGGCCGGCGCGCGAGGACGGCGACGACGTCGCGCTCGACAACGGCGTGCGCTTCCCGATGCTGCGCCAGCAGGTCGACCACGGAGACGACAAGCCCTACCTGTCGCTTGCGGATTTCGTCGCGCCGGGCGGCGACCACATCGGCGCCTTCGCCGTGACTGCTGGCCTCGGAGTCGATGAGCTCGCCGCGCGATTCACGGCCGAATACGACGACTACCGAGCGATCATGGTCAAAGCGCTGGCCGACCGCCTGGCCGAGGCGTTCGCCGAGTACCTGCACGAGGTCGTGCGGCGGTCGTGGTACGAGTCGGGTCCAAAGCTGCCGAACGCGGAGCTGATCGCGGAGAGGTACCGAGGCATCCGGCCGGCCTTCGGCTACCCCGCCTGCCCGGACCACTCTGAAAAGCAGACCCTGTTCGACCTGCTGGACGCGCGCTCGATCGGCATGGAGCTGACCGAAAGCGGCGCGATGACCCCGACCGCAGCAGTGTCCGGTCTGTACTTCGCGCATCCGCAGTCGCGGTACTTCATGGTGGGGAAGATCGGGCGGGACCAGGTCGAGGACTACGCGCGCCGCAAGGGGATGACGGCGGCCGAGGTAGAGCGCTGGCTGCGCCCGAACCTGGCCTACGACGAGTAGCGATTACGTGCGTTTTGAACCAAGCGCACCTTATTCCCGCACAAATTCGGTGCGTTTGGCGCCAAACGCACCTGTGGATCAGCGCGCCCCTCGGGCGACCCGCGCCGGCGGCAGGTGCGCTTCTATGAACGCCGTCGGGTCGACGAACCGGTAAGGAAACGCGGGGAACCCTGAGCACGCGCTCGGCGGCAGCGCGCCGTTCCACGCGTGCGATTCCATGTCGCCGCTGAAGACTGCGAAGTGGAAGTGGGTCTTGTCGCCCATGTCGGCGACATTCGCGAACACCTCGCCCCTCTTCACGCTCATGCCGACCACGAATCCCGCCTTGAGCCACACATGCCAGTACTGCGTGATCACGACGCCGGTCGTGAGCTGGTGGCGGATCAGCACGCCACCGCGGAACATCGGATCGACCAGATAACCCACGATCACCCCATCTCCGGCAGCCGCCACCGGTTGCCCCACCGTCGCGACGACGTCCGTCCCGGTGTGCAGCCACACCGCACCCGACGGACACGTGCGGAGCGGCACGCCGTTGCAGTAGCGCCACTCGCTCCCGAACCCGAGGCAATGCGGCGCCCAGGTGGGCAGCGGAAGCTGGAACTGGTCGCCGGCCGGCGGCGGCGCTGGAGATGCCGGAGCGGTGGGGTGCGCGCTCGCGATCAGCAGCTCGAGCATCGCCAGCAAGACCGCGATCCAGGACCCCATTTTCTTAACCTAATCCGCTGGTCCCGGTCGCATACTTCTGAGCCCTTATGGAAGTCACGGCGGAGTTCCACGGCCTGATCCTCAACAGCCGCGGCCACCTGTCGGACAACGAGCTGCGCGAGATCCAGGAGTTCATCGAGGGCCGGGACTTCAACCTCGCGCTGGAGACGCTGTGCGGCTTCCTCCTCGACCGCAACCGCAAGGTCAAGCCCGAGCTCTTCTTCCGCATTCACAGCCTCTGCGAACGCCTCGACGGCGTCGACCCCTACCTGCTGGAAAGCGTCAGGGCGATCGTCGAATCCGACTAGGAGATGTCGACGATTACGTTCTTGATCTCCGTGTAAAGGTCGAGCGCGTAAGACCCGAGCTCGCGGCCCCAGCCGCTCTGCTTGTAACCGCCCCAGGGCGTGGCCGGGTCGACGACGTTGTAGCAGTTGACGTAAACCGTTCCGGCCTGCAGCGCGTGCGCGACGCGGTGCGCCCGCTTGACGTCTGAAGTCCAGACGCCCGCCACCAGCCCGTAGATCGAATCGTTGGCCTTGGCGACGAGGTCGTCTTCGTCCTTGAACGGAATGGCGGCGAGGACGGGTCCGAAGATCTCCTCGCGCGCGATTCGCATATCGCCATTCACGTCGGCGAACACTGTCGGCCGCACGAAGTAACCCGGCCCCAGCTCGGCCGCCCGCGACCCGCCCGTGACCAGGCGAGCGCCCTCCTTGCTGCCGGTCGCGATGTAGCCGAGAACCCTCTCCATCTGGCCGTACGAGACGAGCGGCCCCATCTGCGTCATCGGGTCGATGCCGGGACCGAGCTGCAGGTCGGCCACCGACCTCGTCAGCTCATCCACGGTCTTGTCGTAGACCTTTTCCTGCACGAACATCCGCGAGCCGGCGGAGCAGACCTGGCCCTGGTTGAAAAAGATCCCCAGAAACGCGCCCGAAACAGCTCGCGACAGGTCAGCGTCGGCGAACACGATGTTCGGTGACTTGCCGCCGAGCTCCAGGCTCACCCGCTTGAGATTGCTGTCCGCCGATGCCTTCGCGATCAGCCGGCCGACCTCCGTCGAGCCGGTGAACGCGACCTTGTCCACCTGCGGATGGGCCGCCAGCCGAGCCCCCGCCACCTCGCCGAATCCAGGAACGACGTTGACCACGCCGGCCGGCACTTCAGCGTCCTGCAGGATCTCGGCCAGCCGAAGCGCGCTCAGCGGCGTCAGCTCCGAAGGCTTGAGCACCACGCTGTTGCCGCACGCAAGAGCCGGTGCGACCTTCCAGGCCGCCATCATCAGAGGGAAGTTCCAGGGGATTATCTGCCCCACCACGCCCACCGGCTCGCGCAGCGTGTAGCTCAGGTACGAACCAGGGAACGACGTCTGCTGCGTCGCGCCCTCGAGCTTGGTGACCCACCCCGCGTAGTAGCGGAATGTCGCAGCCGTGAGCGGGACGTCGAACAGCAGCATCTCGTTGATCGGCTTGCCGTTGTCGAGGCTGTCGAGCTGCGCGAGCTCCATCGCGTGCTCCTCGATCAGGTCGCCCGCGCGCCACAAAGCCTTGGCGCGCTCCGCCGGCGGCAGGCTGCGCCAGACGCCGCCATCGAACGACTTGCGCGCCGCGGCCACCGCGCGGTCGACGTCTTCCGGGCCGGCCTCCGCGACCTTCGCCAGGATCTCGCCGGTGGCGGGGTCGATCGTGTCGAACGTCCTGCCGGTGGCCGAGTCCACCCAACGCCCGCCGATGAACAGCTTCTTCGGGCCGCCGCGCAGGAACTGCGCGACCTCGAGGTCTTCAGCGATCGCCATGAGAGTTGCACAGCATCGTACGCCGCCACGGGGTAGGCTCTTCAGCGTGCAGATGGAGGTCACGTGCCGCTGCGGCTGGGTGACGCGCGGCACCAGGCAAGAGGTGATCAGCAGCGTTCAGGCGCACGGGCGGACCGCCCACCAGCAGGACATCACTCCCGCGCAGGTCCGCGCCATCTGGCGCACCGTCGAGGCCGGTGGCGCGAAGAAGTAAGCCGGCCCTCAAGAGCCTCATGGAAACGATGGGCCCGCCGGTTTCTTCGCTGCCCTGGTCGCCCGACTTCGTCGTCCAGACGCTCGAGGTCCTGCCCGTGGGGATGGACACGGACGGGCTGTTCTGGATGAAGCCGATCCATGCCGATTCGCTCCGCGTGGGTCTCGGGCCGGCGGCGAAACCGCACGAGACGGTGATCGAGGTGCTCGCCTGGTATCCCCTCGAGCCCGTGATCGTGCACTCGACATCCTGGCGCCACGAAGACGGACGGGTGATCCTCACCTACGTCGCCGTCATCGCGCCCCCGGCGGAGCTGCCGCCGGACTCGCTGGTCAAGGTCCCGATCGGCCGCAGCGAGCTTGCCCGCGGTGAGGCGATGTCGGCGCCGAAGTCCATCGGCGTCGAGGCGGTCATCGAGCACGCTCTGCGCCACCTTGCCTGGCTCGTGAAGGACGACCCGGCGGTGATGCGGTCGCTGGACGCGTGGAAAGACGTCCTCGCGCGCTATCAACCCGAACCGTTCAGAGCGCTAGGGGCTCGGCCGGCGAGGCTCGACGAGAGATCCGGCCAGCCAGGTGGCCCAGATTCGGGAGAAGCGCCGAGCAGCGGAGCGAGCGCATCCGTTGATGCGTGAGCGAGCAGCGCAGGAGCTGAGCCCGAAGATGGGCCGCATGGGGGCCGCAGATCCGGCGACGCCTCGCCGGTCCGAGCCCCCAATCTGACCTCGGAACGCGCGCGCCGCTGGGGCGTCCTGCCCTCTTACTTCGGCTGGCAGGGCGAGGTCATGGACACGTCGCCCGAGACCGAGGAGGCGATCCTCGCTTCGATGGGCGCCACGACCGACGATCCGCCCCCTCTCGCGCGACCTGACGTGACGGACGCACCGTGCGCCCCCGGTCCGGAGCGCGCGTGGGGATGGGCCGTCCAGGTCTATGCGCTCCGGTCGAACGAGAGCTGGGGGATCGGCGACTTCGCCGACCTGCGGCGGTTCGGACGCTGGGCGCGAAGCACCGGCGCGTCGATCGCCCTCCTGAATCCTCTAGGCGCCCAGCTGCCGACCATCCCGTACGAACCGTCTCCCTACTACCCGTCCACGCGTCGTTATCGCAATCTCGTCTACCTGCGCGTCGAGGACATCGAAGGCGCGTCCAGAGCCGGCATCTCGGAGCTGCGCGAGCAGGCTCTGGCCCTGAACGCGGACCGGCTGATCGACTACGACCGCGTATTCGAGCTCAAGTCGGCGGCCCTCCGCAAGGTGTTCGAGTCAGCGTCCCGCCCGCGGGGCATCACCTCGTACGTCGCTCGCGAAGGCGCCGCGCTGCGAGAGTTCGCCAACTTCAATGCCGATCGCGACGTCCACCAGGGGACAGCCGAGTTCCACGTGTGGATCCAGTACCAGCTGGACCGCCAGCTCGTCCGTGCTTCGCGCGAGATCCGATTGGTCACCGACATCCCGGTCGGATTCAATCCCGACGGCTTTGATGCCAGGCGGTTCAGCGGCTACTTCGCTCCCCACATGCACGTCGGGGCGCCGCCCGATGAGTTCTTCCGCGACGGCCAGGACTGGGGACTGCCGCCGCTCGATCCCTGGAAGCTGGACGACGCTCGGTGGATACCGTTCCTCGATGCCATTCGCGCCGCCGGAAGGCACGCCGCCGGCATCCGCCTCGACCACGTGATGGGGCTGTTCCGCTTGTTCTGGATCCCTGAGGGCATGTCCCCCGCGCGCGGAGCCTACGTGCACTACCCGGCGGACACGCTCCTCGCCCTGCTCGCGCACGAGAGCCGTCGCGCGAAGGCATTCGTCGTAGGTGAGGACCTCGGTCTCGTCGAGCCGGTCGTGCGCGAGCAGCTCCACGCCAAGGGCTCGCTGTCCTATCGCCTTCTCTGGTTCGAGGACTCGCACCCCTCACAGTGGCCGCACGACGCGGTGGCCGCGGTCGGCACGCACGACCTGCCGACGATCGCCGGCATCTGGACGCTCAGCGAGCCTGAGACCCGGCTGCATCACCTGCGCGACAAGCTTCTGAACCTCACGCACATGCCCGATGACGCGAACCCCGTCGACGTCGCCGTCGAAACCTATCGCCGCCTTGCAGCGGGACCGCCGCGGATCGCGCTGGCGTCCCTCGAGGATGCGCTCGGCGTGCACGAGCGCCCGAACGTTCCAGGCACCACGAGCGAGATGCCCAACTGGCGCCTCGCCCTTCCGACGCCTATCGAGGACATCGAAACTTCTGATGGGCCAAACCGCATCGCTGAGGTCATGAGGGCCGCCGGGCGCTAGTACGATCAAATTCGTGGTCGAGCGCAAGACGCTTAAGGGAACCGGCCTCGAGCTCTATCCGCTGGCGGGCCTCGGCGAGAACCTGCCCATGACGGTGAAGGTGCTGCTCGAAGGCCTGATCAGGCTCGTCGAGGCCGGCGTCACCGACGACTCCAACATCGCAGCGCTCGCCGGCTGGCCCGCTCCCGCCCCTGACGCGGAGCTGCCTTTCTTGCCCGCGCGGGTTCTCATGCAGGACTTCACCGGCGTGCCCGCGGTCGTCGACCTTGCGGCCATGCGCTCGGCCATGAAGCGCGCGGGAAGGGACGCGGGCAAGGTCGACCCGCTCGTGCCCGTCGACCTGATCATCGACCACTCGGTCCAGGTCGACTCCTTCGGATTCCGCGACTCCTACACGCGCAACATCGAGAAGGAGATCGAGCGCAACCGCGAGCGCTACGCCCTGCTCCGGTGGGCGCAGCAGGCGTTTCACAACTTCTCGCTCGTGCCACCGGGCATGGGGATCTGCCACCAGGTCAACCTCGAGTACCTCGCCAGGGTGGTGCAGGTCCGCGAGATAAATGGACGCAAGGTCGCCATCCCAGACACGTTGATGGGCACGGACTCCCACACGACGATGGTCAACGGCCTCGGCGTGCTGGGCTGGGGCACTGGAGGGATCGAGGCCGAGGCCGCGATCCTCGGGCAGCCGGCCTACCTCGCCCCGCCGGTCGTCGTCGGCGTGCGGTTCAACGGCGCCTTGCCCGCGGGCTCGACCGCGACCGACCTCGTGCTCACCCTGACCGAGATGCTCCGCAAGCACGGCGTCGTCGACAAGTTCGTCGAATTCTGCGGTGACGGCCTGTCGAGTCTGTCCGTGCCCGACCGCGCGACGCTCAGCAACATGTGCCCCGAGTACGGCGCCACGTCCGCGTTGTTCCCGGTCGACCAGCAGACGCTGCGCTACATGGACGTGACGGGCCGCAGCCGAGAGCAGATCGACCTGGTCGAGCGCTACACGAAGGAGCAGGGACTCTTCCGCGTCGACGGCGCGCCGACGCCAAAGTTCACCGAGCTCCTGGAGCTCGACCTCACCACCGTGGTGCCAAGCCTCGCGGGACCGCGCCGGCCACAGGACCGGGTGCCGCTTCCCGACATCTGGGAGAGCTTCGCGACCGTGTTCGAGCCGGGGCCCAAGCCAGACCGCGACGCGATCTCGCGCCTCGCGGAAGAAGGTGGCCCGGTCGACGGTCGCGCCTCGGTCGCGGTGCATACGAGACACGAGGCCAAGCTCGAGAACGGTTGCGTGGTGATCGCCGCGATCACGAGCTGCACCAACACTTCGAACCCGTCGGTGATGGTGGCCGCCGGACTTCTCGCCAGGAAAGCCGTCGAGCTCGGGCTCACAGTGAATCCGTACGTGAAGACCAGCCTCGCCCCCGGATCCCGAGTGGTGACCGACTACCTCCAGACCGCCGGTCTGCTCGAGCCGCTCGAGAAGCTCGGCTTCTTTCTCGTCGGTTATGGCTGCACGACCTGCATCGGCAACTCCGGTCCGCTCGCGACGCCCGAGGTCGAGGCCGCCGTCGTAAAGGAAGACCTGAGCGTCGTCGCGGTGCTGTCGGGCAACCGCAACTTCGAGGCGCGCATTCATCCGCTGGTCAAGGCGAGCTACCTCGCATCGCCGCCGCTCGTCGTCGCGTTCGCGCTCGCCGGCACCGTCAACAAGAACCTCGTCACCGAGCCGGTCGGCTACACCCCCGACGACAAGCCCGTGATGCTCTCCGAGCTCTGGCCGACCCAGGAAGAGGTCAACGCCACCATCCAGCAGTGCGTGAAGCAGGAGATGTTCAAGCGCGAGTACTCACGCATCTTTGAAGGCGACGAGCACTGGAAGGAGATGGCCGCGCCGACCGGGCCGATCTTCGCGTGGGATCCCGAGTCGACGTACGTCAAGGAGCCGCCGTACTTCGAGGGGTTTGCACCTACGCCGAGGCCGCTCACCGACATCGACGGCGCGCGCGTCCTGGTGATGGTCGGCGACTCGGTCACCACGGACCACATCTCGCCCGCCGGGGCCATTCCGGTCGACAGCCCGGCCGGCCGCTACCTGATCGAGAAAGGCGTCGACCGGTTCGACTTCAACAGCTTCGGCGCGCGACGCGGCAACCACGAGGTGATGGAGCGCGGGACGTTCGGCAACATCCGGCTGCGCAACGCGCTCGCCTCACGCGAGGGCTACTGGACGCGCCACTTCCCCGACGGTGAGGAAGCGACGATCTTCGAGGCGGCGCAGCATTACAAGACCGAGGGAGTGCCAACCGTGGTCCTCGCGGGCAAGGAGTACGGGACGGGATCGTCGCGCGACTGGGCGGCGAAGGGTCCGCTCCTGCTGGGCGTCCGAGCAGTCATCGCGGAATCGTTCGAGCGCATCCACCGCTCGAACCTGGTCGGCATGGGCATCCTGCCGCTGCAGTACTCACCCGGCGAGAACGCGCAGTCGCTCGGTCTGACTGGTCACGAGCGGTACACCATCCGTGGGCTCGAGACGATCAGGCCGGGTCAGCAGGTCGAGGTCGAGGCACAGGGCGACGACGGGCAGGTCAAGCGATTCCAGACCCACGCGCGCGTCGACAACGAGACCGAGGTCGGATATCTCCACCAGGGAGGGATCCTGCCCCTGGTCCTCCGCGAGCTGATCGCGAGAAACTAGAGAAGAGAAGTCCTCCCCGCTCGGGAGAAGCAAAGTCCTCCCCGCTTGCGGGGAGGTGGCGCGAAGCGCCGGAGGGGCTACGCCGGCAGGTCTACGCCGCCGGGACAGCCGCCTCGCTGTCCTCGTACGAGGTCTTGATCGGCAGCCACCGCTCATGTCCGCACTCCGGACACGCAAACAGACCGACCAGCACCTCGGGACGCGATGCGTCGGAATGCATGGTGCGCAGCTCCATCGACACCCGCGCGTCATGGCGTTCGCACGGCGGGGCCTCGTCGTAGCTCACGATCGGAATTTAACGCGCTGCGTCGAGGCCACCGCTAGTGAATGTCACACAAGCGCCCGCGTTGCCGAGTTGTCGCCGACAACCTAAGCTTCGATGCAGGCCATGGTCGCCAAAAAGCTCGAACAGGAGGAGATCCAGGAACCGCGGCCGACGGTGCGCGAGTGGGCGCGGTCGGTGCTGGAGTCGGCCAAGCTCGTCGCCGGCGCCGACGGCCTCGACCGCCAGGTCGAATGGGTTCGCCTGATGGAGACGCCCGAGATCCAGCCGCGACCGGGCGACCTGATGTTCACCACCGGCTTCCCGATCAAGGACGACGTGTCGGCCCAGATCCGTCTGGTCGAGCGCATCGCGGACTCGGGCGGGGCCGGCCTCGTCGTGCGGCCGCTCCCGTACCTGCGGAAGCTTCCCCCCGAGATGGTCACCGAGGCCGACCGCCTGAAGGTGCCGCTGTTCACGATCCCGTCCGACGTCCAGTTCGTGGACCTGATGGCGCCGCTGCTTGAGCGGATCATCAACGCCGAGCACTGGAGGCTGAAGAGGTCGATCGAGATTCACCGCCGCTTCACCGAGCTCGTCCTCGACGGCAAGGGCGTCAACGAGATCTGCCGCACGCTGGCCGACCTCCTCGACAGCGCGGTCGTGGTCGAGGACGCGAGCTTCCACCTCCTCGCGCACGCCGGTGGAAGCGCCGACCCGCACCGCAAGGAGACCATCGCCCGCCAGGGCACGCCCCAGCGGGTGCTTTTCGACCCGCAGATCCAGCGCACTTTGCGCGAGGTCGAGGCCAAGCGCGGCCCCGTCAAGGTGCCCGCGTTCCCTCATCTCGGCATGTCGCGCGAGAGGCTGATCGCGCCGATCTTCGCCGCCAACCAGGTCCTCGGCTACATCTCGATCCTCGACCGCCCGCCCCACAACGAGGAGCTGGCCTATATGGCCATCGAGCAGGCCGCGCTGGTGCTCGCGCTGTCCATCGCGAAGGAGCGCGAGCTGTCCGAGGTCGAGGGCCGCGTGCGTGGCGAGTTTCTCGAGGATCTTCTGCACGGCACCTACGGGGACGAGGCCGCCGCCCAGCGGCGCGCGCGCCACCTCGGCTACCCGCTGCACGGCAGCCACATCGTCGTGCTGGTCGACATCGACGACTTCCGCGGCTTCAACAAGGCGCGCCAGATCTCCGAAGACGCCATCCAGGCCCTTAAGCGCGATTTCCTCCGCCGCGTCACCGCCGTCGTGCGCACGACCTATGCGCGGGCTCTGCTGCAGGGCCGTTCCGACCAGGTCGTGGCGCTCCTCCCTCTCGGCACAGAGGTCGCCGACCACCAGGCGCGCAGCCACGCCCTGGGGCTGCAGATCCGTCAGGCGATCACCGACTGGAAGCCTGGCTTCACCGTTTCGGTCGGCTTCAGCGCGCCGATCGAGGCGCCGTCAGGCGTCGCGGGCGCCTTGCGCGAGGTCACGTCGGTGATGGAGTCGCTGGCCCGCTTCAAGCGATGGGGCCAGGTCGTCGCCGTGCCCGAGCTGGGGCTCACCGGTTTGCTGGCGGCGATCAGCGACGAGAGGCTCGTCGACTACAGCCGCCGCCACCTGGGCCCGTTGATCGAGCACGACAGCGCACGCAAGGGAGCGCTGGTAGCGACGCTGCGGGCCTATCTCGAAACCGGCGAGCAGCAGCAGGCCGCGCAGCGGCTGCGGGTGCACCCGAACACCCTCCGCTACCGGCTCGACCGGATCCGCGAGATCACGGGGCTCGACCTCGAGGACCCGGAGACGAGGCTCAACCTGTCGGTCGCGCTGCGCGTCCAGTCCCTGCTCGGCATGTAGTGACCGCATAACAAGATCCCGCGCCGTTTTTGTGCTTGGCGCACTAGTCCTGGGACAGGGTCGCCGGTAGCCTTCACGAGCAGTGCCCCCCGCTTCGTCTCGATCACGCCTTGCCTGGCCGGGGGAGCTCCCCCAGGCCCGTGCGGCCTGCGGCATGGGCTTCGTGTCGACGCCCGAGCCGGGCCACGAGGCCGTCGAGCTCGGAGTCCAGGCCCTGGCGCGGCTCGCGCATCGCGGCGGCCTCGACGCGGACGGCAAGAGCGGGGACGGCGCGGGCCTCCTCATTCAGGTCCCGCACCGCCTGGTCGGGAGGCACGCGGTCGTCGTGCTGTTCGACTGGGACGAGCGCGCTCGCGCAATCGTCGAACGACACGTTCGCATCACGGAATGGCGGCGCGTCCCGGTCGACGTCGATTCCCTCGGAGAGAAGGCGCGGGCGACGATGCCGGCGATCTGGCACGGTCTCGTCCGGCGTCCCGACCTCGACGAAGACGCGTGGGAGCGCGACCTCTATCTCATGCGACGACGCATCGAGCGAGACGCGGACGCCGAGGGCGTGCGCATCTACCTCCCGTCATGCTCGAGCCGCACGGTCGTCTACAAGGGACTCATGGCGGGCACGCGGCTCGCCGACTTCTACCCCGACCTTCGCGACCCCAGGACCGAGAGCCGGCTCGCCGTGTTCCACCAGCGGTACTCGACCAACACGATGCCCGACTGGCGGCTCGCGCAGCCTTTCCGGATGCTCGGCCACAACGGCGAGATCAACACCATCACGGGCAACAGGGCGTGGATGCGCGCGCGCGAGGCGGAGCTCGAGCCCGAGCTGAGAGGTGCGGTCTGGAGCGAAGGCTCGGACTCGGCGTCACTCGACAACGCGCTCGAGCTCCTCGTCCATCGAGGCTGGGAGGTCAGCGAAGCGCTGATGAGCCTTGTGCCTGACGCGTGGGAAGGGCGCGGTGACCTCGCCGCGCCGGTGCGCGATTTCTACCGCTACCAGTCGATCCGTTTCGAGCCGTGGGATGGTCCGGCCGCGCTTGCGTTCAGCGACGGCGTCGTGGTCGGCGCGGCGCTCGACCGCAACGGCCTGCGCCCGCTGCGATGGCAGCGAACCAGGCAGGGCGTCGTCGCGGCCGCCTCGGAGGCGGGGGTCGTGACGATGGCCCCCGAGGACGTCGTCGAGCGCGGACGGCTCGGCCCAGGCCAGATGCTGCTGGTCGACACGCGCGACGGAACGCTGCTGCGCGACTCGGACGCGAAGGAGCGCGCGGCGGCGCGCCACGATTACGGGCTTCTCGCCGATCGTGTGCTCGTACCTGTGGAGCGGCACCACGTCGACCTCGATCCACTCGACGACATCGCCGCGCACCACGCCCTGCACGGATGGGGATTCGAGGATGTGAAGTTCGTCGTCGACGTGATGGGCGAGTCGGGCGCCGAGCCCATCTACTCGATGGGCGACGACATCCCGATCGCGCCGCTCGGCCGCACGCCGCGCCGCATCTACGGATACCTGCGCCAGCGATTCGCGCAGGTCACCAACCCCGCGATCGACCCGCTGCGAGAGAAGGCCGTGATGTCGCTGCGGGTGCTGGTCGGCGCACGGCGCCTCACGCTCGAGCCCGAGGGCGGCACCGACCGTGAGCTGCTGCTTAGACACCACCCGGCTGTGCCGACCCACCACAAGTTGCTGGAGCTCGATTCGCCGATCCTCGGCGCGGCCGAGCTGGCCCGCATTCTGGAGGACGCTGTCGTCCTCGACGCGACCTACGCGCACGACGAATCGCTCGCGGAGGCGCTGCAGCGACTGATGCGCGAGGCCTCCGACGTCGACGGCGTCGCAGTATTGAGCGACCGCCGGTCAGGACCCGATCGCCTGCCCGTCCCTATGGCCCTCGCCGTCGGCGCGGTGCACGCGCACCTGATGCGGACCGGCCGGCGCATGTCCACCGACATCGTGGCCGTCGCGGGCGACGTGGTCGATGTGCACGACGCGGCGTGTCTCATCACGATCGGAGCGACCGCTGTCCACCCGTACCTCGCGCTGGCGACAGTCGGTAGCCCGCCCGGCCCTTCGGGCCACCTCCCCACGGGTGGGGAGGACAAGGCGGCGAAGTACCGCAAGGCTCTCGAGGCTGGACTGCTGAAGGTCATGGCCAAGATGGGCATCTCCTGCGTGACCAGCTACCGCGGCGCCGAGGTGCTCGAAGCGCTGGGGCTCGGCGCCGAGGTGATGGAGCTCTGCTTCCCGGCGGTGCCGTCGCGCATCGGCGGCGCAGACCTCAGCGATATCGAGCAAGGGGCGCGGGCCCGCATCAACCCGATGGCGGACCACGGCCGGGTCAGATTCCGCAAGGCCGGCGAGCATCACGCGTACAACCCGCTCGCGGTTCGTGCGGCGCAGAAGGCCGCGCGCACCGGCGACCCCGAGGCGTACGCGGAGTGGCGCCGCCTCTCATCGATGGTCGAGACGGGCGGTTCCCAGTCGCTGCGCGAGCTGATCGAGCTCGTCGAATGTACGGAGCCGGTTCCACTCGAAGAGGTGGAGCCGGCCACGAACATCGTCAAGCGTTTCGTCAGCACCGCGATGTCGCTCGGCGCGCTGTCGCCCGAAGCGCACGAGGCGCTCGCCATCGCGATGAACCAGGTCGGCGCGCGGTCCAACTCTGGCGAAGGGGGCGAGGACCCCGACACCTACGACGACGACGGACACAGGCGCGACAACAAGGTCAAGCAGGTCGCCTCCGCGCGCTTCGGCGTGACTCCGAGGTACCTGAAGCGCGCTGAGGAGCTCGAGATCAAGATCGCGCAGGGTTCCAAGCCAGGTGAAGGCGGACAGCTGCCCGGCCTGAAGGTCACAAGCCTCATCGCCAGGCTGCGGCACGCGCAGCCCGGCATGCAGCTCATCTCGCCGCCGCCGCACCACGACATCTACTCGATCGAGGACCTCGCGCAGCTGATCCACGACCTCAAGACGGTGAACCCGCGAGCGCGCGTGGGCGTCAAGCTCGTCTCCGAAGCGGGCGTGGGCACCATCGCCGCCGGGGTCGCGAAGGCGAAGGCCGACTACATCCTGATCTCGGGTCACGACGGCGGCACCGGCGCGTCGCCGCTCTCGTCGATCAAGAACGCGGGCTCACCGTGGGAGCTCGGCCTCGCGGAGGCGCAGCAGGTCCTCGTCGCCAATCGCCTGCGCGACCGCGTCAGCCTGCGCACCGACGGTGGGCTGCGCAGCGGCCGCGACATCGTGATCGCGGGGATCCTGGGCGCCGAGGAGTTCGGGTTCGGCACCGGTGTGCTCGTAGCGCTGGGCTGCGACATGGCCCGGCAGTGCCACCTCAACACCTGCCCGACCGGCATCGCGACGCAGCGCGAGGACCTGCGGGAGAAGTTCGAAGGCCGGCCCGAACACGTCGTCAACTGGCTCTTTCTGATCGCGGGCGAGGTGCGCGAGCATCTCGCGAAGCTCGGAGCCCGGAGCGTCGACGACATCGTCGGGCGCGTCGAGCTGCTGGCCGCGCCGCCGCAGTCGCGCATCGATCTCTCCTTTGTGCTCGCCCCCACCGACGCCTCCGTTCCCCGGCGGTGTGCAGTCCAGCGCAACGGCGACGCGCCGCCCGCGCCTCCGCCGGACGGCCGCATCGACAACTCCGCGCGCACCGTGGGCGCGTCGTTGATGAAGGACGATCGGCGCTCGTACGTCGGCAGCGCGGGCCAGAGCTTCGGCGCCTTCCTCGACTCGGGCGTCGAGCTGACGCTCGAAGGCCAGGCCCAGGACTACGTGGGCAAGGGCATGGGCGGCGGGGTCATCGCCATCCGGCCCTTCGACGGCGATGGCGCGGACGACCCGGTCCTCGCCGGCAACACCATCGCGTATGGCGCGACCGGCGGCAGGCTCTTCATCGCCGGGCGCGTGGGCGAGCGCTTCTGCGTCCGCAACTCCGGCGCGGTCGCCGTCGTGGAGGGTGCGGGCGACCACTTCTGCGAGTACATGACCGGAGGCGTCGCGGTCGCGCTCGGACCGGTGGGATGGAACGCCGGCGCCGGCATGACGGGCGGGACCGCATACCTGGTCGGTTGGCGCCAGCTCAACCCCGACAGCGTCGTCGCGCGCGAGGTGCCCCCCGAGGACGCGGACGAGCTGAGGGCGCTGGTCGAGGAACACCTGCAGCGGACGGGCAGCCGCCGGGCTGCCGAGATGCTGGCCGGCTGGGAGGAAACGGTGCGACGATTCCGCCAGATCGTGCCCCTCGCGGCGCCGCGGCAGGCTTTGGCTGAAGCCTCCAAAGATTCGTCGGAAGAGGCGCCCAAAGACGGAGAAAAAGCCCGCGGCGTGGCGTAGGCTCGTGGCCGTGAAGCGGGCGGCTTTACTTGGCTTCTTCCTGGTCGCGGCGTGCGGCACCTTCGGGGCTCAGGCGCAATCGATCTCGCTCGCGTACAAGACCGGCGAAACCGTCAAGTACGGCTTCCACGCGGTCATGAAGTACACGATCGGAGCATCGGGAATGTCGATCCCGCTGAACATGGACCTGGGCGCGAAGGAGACCGTGACCGTGAAATCGGTGGACTCGAGCGGCACGGCCGACATGTCAGTCGACATCAGCAACGTCT
>DATKFA010000371.1:0-2253 GCA_035511715.1 Candidatus Acidiferrum sp.
TCGTCGCTGCTGCGGGCGCTTCCGCTCACACGGGTTTCTCGCTGACCCGGCTGGCCGGCGTGCACTCCGCGGTCCTGACCGACGAGGCGTCGCCGGAACCGAGCGACTCGCCCGAGCCCTCCGAGACACCGGAAGCCTCCCCCACCGCCGAGCCTAGCGAGGCTCCCGAGCCCGCAGACAACGAGACCGAAGCGGCGGACAACGAGACCGAGACGGGTGACAAAGACGATCAGGGTGAGAACAACGCACCCGCGGCTCAACCGACCGGTTCGGACGAGCACGACGGCGGTTCGAGCGGTGGCGGCGACGGCGAGCACGGAGACTGAAGCGGCGGCGACTACCGCCGCTTCTGCACGAACTGAAAACCGAAGCGTCCCTTCACGCACAGGTGTCCAGAGGTCACGCTGGAGTCGAGCGGTGACGTGACCTTGACGATCGAGTTGTCCTGCACATGCAGCTCGAGCATGCAGCCGACGCCGCAGTACGGACACACGGTTTCGGTCACCGTCTGCTTCGACTCGTTCCATGTGCCCTCGGTTCGCATGTCGTGCTCGCTCTTGAACATCAGCGCGCCGGTTGGACACACGCCGATGCAGTTGCCGCAGTAGACGCAAGCGGAGTCGGGCAGGGGCGTGTCGAACTCGGTCGAGATGTGGGCGTCGAACCCGCGACCGGCCACAGCGATCGCGAACGTGTTCTGCGCGTCGACCCCGCAGGCCTCGACGCACTTGTAGCAGAGGATGCAGCGCGAGTAGTCGCGCACGTAGAGGTCGTTGTCGACCTTCACCGGCTGCGCGACCGTCGCGGCCCCGGGGCCGAAGCGCGCCGGCTCCGCGCCGTACTGCTCCATCCACCCGCCGACCTGGCGTGAGGTGAGCGACATGTCGACAGACGACGCAAGCAGCTCCAGCACCAGGCGCCGGCTGTGGCGCACGCGCTCGGAGTCGGTCCTTATCTTCATCCCCTCCTCGACCTTGCGCGAGCACGCGGGCACGAGCACGCGCGATCCGTCGAGCTCGACCACGCAGACACGGCAAACGTTCACCGGCGTCAGGTTGTCGATCTGGCACAGTGTCGGCGTGTCGACGCCGAGCCTGCGGCACGCGTCGAGGATGGTCGAGCCCTGGCGCGCGAGCACATCGCGGCCGTCGATGGTCAGGGCGACTTCAGGCATTTAGCACCGGCAGCTGTTTCAATCCGGACGCGATGGCGTTGGCGGCGGTCTGGCCGAGACCGCAGATCGAGGCGTCGCGCATCGCCTGCGCGATGTCGCTCAGCAGCATCACGTCCGCCTGACCTCGGCCGTTGGCAAACATGCGCTCCAGAATCTCCTCCTGGCGCTTGGTGCCTACACGGCAGGGCACGCACTGCCCGCACGACTCGTCGCGGAAGAACCGCGCTATGCGCAGCAGCGCCTGTTTCATGTCGGCGGTCTCGTCGAAGACGATCACCGCGCCGGACCCGAGCGTGGCGCCGATCGCGCGCGTGCCTTCGAACGAAAGCGGAACGTCGAGCTGCTCGGGCGTGAGGAACGAACCCGCGGCGCCACCGAGCAGAACCGCCTGGATGCTGCCCGCGCCTGCCCTCTCGAGCAGCTGGCGCAGCGGCGTGCCGAGCGGGATGTCGTACACGCCTGGATGCTTCACGTGTCCGGAAACGCAGAAGAGGCGCGTGTCCGCGAACTCGCCGTTGAGGATGTCGAGCACGTTGACCAGCGTCTCGACGTTGTTGACGAGCGTCGGCCGGCCGAAGAGTCCGACCTCGACTGGAAACGGGGGCTTGTTGCGCGGCTCCCCTCTCTTCCCCTCGATGGAGTTGAACAGCGCCGTCTCCTCCCCGCAGATGTAAGCGCCCGCTCCGCGCCTCACCTCGACGTCGATGTCGAGCAGGCCTGCGTCGCGCGACTGCTCGATCGCCCTCGCGATGCGCCTGCGCGCCACCGGGTATTCATCGCGGATGTAGATGTAGCCCTTCTCGCATCCTGCGGCCAGCGCCGCGACGGCCATCGCCTCGACCAGCGCGAATGGATCACCCTCCATGACAACCCGGTCCTTGAACGTGCCCGGCTCGGACTCGTCGGCGTTGCACACGAGGTAGTGCGGACGCGCCTGTGCCTTCGCGACCGACTCCCACTTGCGCCCCGTCGGAAACGCCGCACCTCCGCGACCCAGGAGCGCGGATGCGGTCACCTCGCGAATGACCTGTTCCGCTCCGAGCTCGCGGGCGCGCCGCAGCGCTCTGAACCCACCGTGC
>DATKFA010000372.1:0-6657 GCA_035511715.1 Candidatus Acidiferrum sp.
GAGCGAGGAGCGGAGGCCGTAACGACGCAGATGGGTCGCCTAGACACCGAAGATCCGTCGAGGATCCTCGGCCGTGACCCCCGGCTCATTCGAGTCCTAACCGCTCCAGCAGGTCGTCGACATCGGGCAGGGTCATCATCACCTCACGGGACTTCGAGCCCTGATAGCCGCCGACCACGCGGTGCTCGGCCAGCTGGTCGACTATGCGCCCCGCGCGCGAGTAGCCCACGTTGAACTTGCGCTGCACGAGCGAGACCGACGCAGCCCCCTCCGCCGCCACCGCCCGCGCCGCACGCGCGAAAAGCGGGTCCAGCTTGCGTTCTTCGCGCCGCTCGCCGTCCCACTCGATGCCCGCGCCCTCCTCAAGGATCTCCTCCATGTAGCGGGGGCCTCCCTGCGACTTCCAGAAGCTCACGACGCCTTCGACCTCGGGGTCGCTGACGAACGCGCCCTGGATGCGCGTGGGCTTGCCCGCGTCGACCGGCTGGTAGAGCATGTCGCCGCGGCCGAGCAGCTTCTCGGCGCCTCCCGAGTCGAGGATGACGCGGCTGTCGACCTGCGATCCCACCGCGAACGCGATGCGCGAGGGGATATTGGCCTTGATCAGGCCCGTGATGATGTCTGTCGACGGCCGCTGCGTCGCGATGATCAGGTGGATGCCGACCGCGCGCGCGAGCTGGGCGATGCGGCAGATCAGCTCCTCGATCTCCCCGGCGGCCACCATCATCAGGTCCGCGAGCTCGTCGATTACGATGACGACGTACGGCAGCGGGCGCGCGAGCTTCTGCGAGGCCTTTTCGTTGTAGGCCGCGATGTTGCGCACGCCTTCCGCCGAGAAGAGCTTGTAACGCCGGTCCATCTCCGCCACCGCCCATCGCAGCGCGGCCGCGGCCTGGTGCGACTCGACGAGCACGGGCAGCGCGAGGTGAGGCAGCCCGTTGTAGCCGGTGAGCTCCACTCGCTTGGGGTCGATAAGGAGCAGGCGAAGGCGGTCCGGGGTGACCTGGAACAGAAGGCTCGTGATGAGCGCATTGATGCACACGCTCTTGCCCTGGCCGGTTGCGCCGGCGATCAAAAGGTGCGGCATGCGAGTGAGGTCGGCGACGATCGACTGGCCCGAGACGTCGTTGCCAAGCCCCAGCGCGAGCTTGTTGCTGCCCTCGCGGAAGGCCGCGGTCTCGATGACCTCGCGGATCGTGACCAGAGCCGCCGATTTGTTGGGGACCTCGATGCCCACCGCGGACTTGCCCGGAATCGGCGCCTCGATCCGCAGCGGCGCGGCGGCGAGCGCCAGAGAGAGGTCGTTCTGCAGGGCGGTGATGCGCTTGACCTGCACGCCCGCACCCGGCTGGACCTCGTACTGCGTGACCGCGGGACCTGGATTGACGCCGATGATCTTGGCCTCGACGCCGAACTGCTGAAGGGTGCTCTCGATGACCTTGACGTTGCGCTTGATCTCGTCGGCCATTCGCTCGCGGCGCGCGGTGACGGTGTCGAGGAGAGTGATCGCCGGAAGCTTCCAATCGATCTCGGGCAGCTCGTCCTCGGGGTCGGCGACAACGCGCATGATCGGCGTTCGAGAGACGGCCTCCTCCGCATCCGCCTTGGGCTCTTCAACAAACGGCTCGGCCGGCGGCTTCTCCAGCTCCTTCTCTTCTGGCTCGTCGACATCCCATACGTTGCGTTGATCCGCTGACGCCGGGGCCGTGGCAAAGCTCGCGGCGGACCGGGTGAGCGCGTCGGCTGTGGCTGAGACCGCCTTGGGTGACCTCGACTTCTCCGCCGCCGGTGTCGCGACCAGCTCGGCCAGGCGCGCGCGTTCGGCGTTGGCCGACCGCAGAGCGCCGACGGCTCCGACGACGAGCGTGCCGGGACTGAAGTGGACCGTGACGATGAGGCCGATGACCAGCCCTGCGATCAGGAGCGCCCACGCCCCTGGGTACGTGAACAGACCGGTAAGCGAGGAATCGATGCCGCGGCCGATCCCGCCGCCGGCGTTGGCCGCGATACCGAACAGACCGACAAGCGAGAGCACGGTCACGGCACCGGCGACGACGTCGATCCCATTTGGCTTCGGCGCTTTGGGCCACAGCAGGTAAGCGCTGGCGGCGATGGCCGCGATGACGGGGACGAACCACGCGGTGCCGAACGAGGTGTACATCCACTGCCGGATCGCGCCCAGGATCTCTCCGGCATGGCTGAAGATCGCGAGCAGCCCGAGGAGCGCCGCCAGCATGAGGAGGACGCCGATGATCTCGCGGACCTGTCGCGTGCTCAGCCGCGGACGAGTCGCGCGCTTGCTCCGCTTGGAGCGTGAAGAGGAAGCGCGACGGCCGCCGGATCGAGCTGAGCTTCGGGATGTGGTGCGACGCATGCTGCGGGCCCTAGAGCCGAGTGGATTTTACGCCATACACTTGGACACTCGATGGCCGTCGATCCATTCGCTGAAGCTGAGGTCCGATACAAGTTCCTGGTCGAGGAGCGCCGCGTCGGCAACCTGCAACCGCGCGCGTACCGCGTCGCAGTGCGCGACCTCGCGGTACTCGACAGTGAGGGCCGGCGCTGGATGCTGGGACCCGAGGATGGCATCTGGTATCGCCGCGAGAACGAGCGATGGCTGCAGGCGGATCCACCGCGCCGGCTCGTCTGCCCGTCGTGCGGGCACCACAACTTGGGACGCCACAGCTTCTGCGTGGAGTGCGGTCACCGCCTGAACCGGCCAAGCTGAGCCTGGCTCGAAATTGCGGGCGCTTGACGTCAAACGCTCCCAATTTTCTTGGCGAAAGGGGCGTTTGACGCCAAACGCCAGGAATGCTGGTTGTTTAGTGCCTCACCTGCGCTTGCGCAATTCCGTACGCCAGGCCAAGAGCCACCGGCAGCAGCGCGGCGAGGAACCACAGCCGCCACCACAGCGGCCGCCTTTCACCCTGCACCATCTCGTGGCCGCAGAAGCCGCAGTACCGGTCGAACGGCCCCGCGACCCCGCGGCAGTTCGCGCACTGGTGGATCTGGAGGCCGCAGTGCGCGCATCTCCCCTCCTCCGAGTTGTTCAGCATCATCGCGGGCTGGTCGCAACGCGGGCACAGGCTCGGCGCGATCAGCGCGGCCGGTGGCAGCTTCATATCTCTGTGATCACCGGGATCACCATAGGACGGCGTCGGGTCCGCCTGTAGACGGTCTTGGAGACGGCGTCGTGGATCGTCTCCTGCAGCAGCGTCAGGTCGAGGCGCGTGTCCGCCAGCCGGCCGATGCTCTCCAGAACCTCCTTGCGCGCGTCGGCCATCAGCCGCACCGACAGCTCGGGCTCGATGACGCCGCGGGAGATGAGGTCGGGGCCGGCGCGGACAGACCCGGTGTCGCGGTCGAGGGTCAAAGTCACGACCAGAATTCCGTCCTCCGCAAGGTGGCGGCGGTCGCGCAGCACCGCCTGCTCGACGTCACCGACACCGAGTCCGTCGACATAGACCAGGCCTGTGCTGATCTTTTCGCCACGCACCATCGAGTCGGCGGTGAGCTCCACAGTCTCTCCGTCCTCGACCACGGCAATGTTCTCCCTCTGCACGCCCGCCTCGCGCGCGAGCTCCGAATGCAGCAGCAGCTGCCGGTACTCGCCATGCACGGGGATGAAGAATCGCGGCCGGACCGCATCCAGCATCTCGCGCAGCTCCTCGCGCTGTGCGTGCCCGGTCACGTGGACGTTGCCGACCTCGGAATAGAAGACCCGAGCGCCGTGGCGGTAGAGGTTGTTCACGGTCTGGTGGACCATGCGCTCGTTGCCCGGAATCGGGCGCGCGGAGATGACGACCCAGTCGTCCTTGTGCACGTTGATGAACGGGTGCTGCTGGGCCGCGAAGCGCGTGAGCGCCGAGAGCGGCTCGCCCTGGCTCCCCGCCGTCAGCAAAAGCAGCTTGGACGGCGGGACGCTCTCGTAGTCGGCCAGCGGGATGGTGAGACCCTGAGGCACGGACAGGAATCCGAGCTCCCGCGCGGTCTTGACGTTCTGCTGCAGGCTGCGCCCGACCACGGCGACGCGACGGCCGAACTGGGCGGCCATGCGCATCAGGTTCTGCACGCGGTGGATGTTGGAGGCGAAGTTCGCAACCACGATCCGGCTCGGCGCCTCGCTGAAGATGCGTTCGAACGCTCCGTGCAGGTCGCGCTCCGACCCGGACCGACCCTCGCGCTCCGCGTTCGTCGAATCGCTCATGAGCAGCAGGACGCCGTCGTCTCCAAGGCGCCGGAAGCGCTCCATGTCCGTCGGATAGCCATCTGGCGGCGCAGGATCGAGCTTGAAGTCGCTGGTGTAAACGATGCGTCCGACCGGCGTGTCGATCGCCAGCGCAACCGCGTCGGGGATGGAGTGGCAGACTGCGATGGTCTCCAGGCGAAACGGCCCCAGCTGCACCGAATCGCCGACGCGAACCTCGCGCAGGTCCGACTCGCGAAGTATCCGGTGCTCCTTGAGCTTCGGCTTCAGGAGCCCGAGCGTCAGCCGAGTGCCGTAGACCGGCACGTTGAGCTTCTTCAACGCGAACGGAAGGCCGCCGATGTGGTCTTCGTGGCCGTGCGTGAGAAATATGCCGAGGACTTCCCGATCTTGCCGCAACAGGTAGGAGATGTCGGGCAGCACGAGATCGATGCCAAGCATGTCCTCCTGCGGGAACATCAGCCCCGCGTCGACGACGAGGACCTTCTCCCCCCACTCGAGCGCCCACATGTTGATGCCGACCTCGCCGAGTCCGCCGAGCGGGAGGTAGCGGAGACGTGTTGGAGCTACAAGAGCCGTAGCTGTTCGGACTCCGCCTTGGGTGACGCCACGGTCGCAGGCGGCGGTGGCGGCGCAAGCAGCTGGTCGAGGTAGCGCTTCAACGCGTCGAAATCGTGCTCCAGGTCCGCCACAAGGGACCCGTTGTGCAGCGCGGCTGCCGGGTGGTACAGGGGCACGTACGCGATGTCACCACGCCGGATCATGCTGCCGTGGATCCGCGAGATCGATCCTTGACCGGGCATCAGCCGCTCGAGGGCGTGCCGGCCGAGGATGAGCACCACCTTCGGCTTGACCAGCTCCAGCTGCTGCTTGAGGTAAGGCGAGCATGCCTCCGCCTCGTTCGGCATCGGGTCGCGGTTCATCGGCGGACGGCACTTCAGCACGTTGGTGATGTACACGTCCGACCGGCTCAGACCGATCCGCGCAAGCATGGTGTCGAGAAGCTTCCCAGCGGCGCCGACGAACGGCTCTCCTTGCCGATCTTCGTTGAAGCCTGGCGCCTCGCCGACGATCATGATCGTGGCGGGGCACGGCCCCGCTCCGGGAACCGCCTGGGTGCGCGTGGCGTGCAGCCCGCAGTTCTTGCACGACCGGATGGTCTCGTGGAGCTGGCTCAGCTCGGTGGGGACGCTAAGCGACTTTCACTCCCGGCCTGGCAAGCGTGATGTACTCGCCGGCTTCGTCAATGGTCTTCAGCACCGATTTCAGCTGGTCGTCGGTCAGCGGTACGAGCGGCAGACGGAAAGGACCAACGTTGAAGCCCATGGCGTTGAGCGCCGACTTCAGTGGCACCGGGTTCGCCGCGGTGGTCATGAGCGTTTTGATGACGGGCAGCAGGCCCGCGTAGATGTCGCGGGTCATCTCGTTGTCGCCCTTCAAGTACGCCTGGATCATCCGCTTCATCGAGGTCCCGGCGATGTGGGAGACGACGCATATGACCCCGTAACCGCCGAAAGAGAGCACAGGCAGCGTCCAGCTGTCATCCCCGCTCCACACCTTGAACCCTTCGGGGGCACCGGAGCAGACGAACCCGATCTGGTCGAGGTCGCCGCTCGCCTCCTTGACGCCGATGATGCCCGGCAGCTCGGCGCACCGCAATGTCGTGGCGGCGGTCATGTTGACCGCCGTCCGGCCTTGGATGTTGTACATGATCGTCGGGCCGACCTCGGAGATCGCCTTGAAGTGCTGATACATCCCTTCCTGCGGAGGCTTGTTGTAGTAGGGCACCACCGCGAGCAGCGCGTCCGCGCCCGCCTTCATCGCGAGCCTGGACAGCTCGACCGAGTGATGCGTGTCGTTGCTGCCGGTCCCCGCGACAACGTCGTGTTTTGGGAGCGCTTCTTTGATAGCGCGCACCAGCTCGACCTTCTCCACGTCGCTGAGCGCCGGCGATTCGCCGGTGGTGCCCGAGACGACGACTCCGTCGGAGCCGTCGTTGACGAGCATCACAGCGAGACGCTGCGCGGCCTCGTAGTCGACCGCGCCGTCCGCCTTGAAGGGCGTCAGCATCGCAGTCAGGAGGCGTCCGATCTCTTTGCTCATTTTTTTATGGCTCCTCATCTATCGCCCGCGCCGCCTGATGGCCTGGATATTCCACGCCATCATGTCGAAACGAGGCATGAACCCCGACACCCTCATGGTTTCTCGTCCGTCCTTCGATAGCGGGCGGCGCCGGCCGCCGCAAGCACTCCCATTTCCATTGCCTGTTCGGCGATCTGCACCGCGTTCAGCGCGGCGCCCTTGCGCAGGTTGTCGGAGACGATCCAGAGGTTGATGCCCTTGTCCGACGACAGATCCTTGCGAATCCTTCCGACGAAGACCTCGTCACGACCGGCGGCGTGGAGTGGCGTCGGGTAGACACGCGCCGCGGCATCGTCTTCGACCACCAA
>DATKFA010000373.1:0-5268 GCA_035511715.1 Candidatus Acidiferrum sp.
GTCACTCCTTGCCGTCGCCCTCTTCGATAGCCGCGACGGGAGCGATGGCGACCACGGGGTCGTCGGGCGCCAGGCGCATCACGATCACGCCCTGGGTCTGGCGACCGATCTGCGAGATCGCGCCGACCGAGGTGCGCAGCACCATGCCGCTAGCGCTGATGACAAGGATCTCCTCCTCGGGATCGGTCACAACGCGAACCGCGGCGAGCTTGCCGACCCGATCGGTGACCTTCAGCGTGAAGACGCCCTGGCCACCTCGATGGTGCATCGGATACTCGGACAGCGGCGTGCGCTTGCCGTAGCCCCGCTGCGTGATCGCGAGCAGGTCGCCGCCCGCGACCACCGCGGCCATGCCGGCGACCGCATCGCCCTTGCCCAGCTTGATTCCGATCACGCCCTGGGTGTCGCGGCCCATGGCGCGGACTTCGGTCTCGCCGAAACGGATCGCTTTTCCGAGCTCGGTCGCGATTATCACCTCGTCCTTTCCGGTGGTCGGTGTCACCCAGTCGAGCTCGTCGCCTTCCTGCAGGTTGATCGCGATGAGGCCGTTGCGACGGACGTTTGCGTACTCCGCCATCGCCGTCTTCTTGATGTACCCGTTCTTTGTGACCATGAGCATGTAGTGCGCTTCGCTCTCGGTCTCGGGACGCACGAACACCGACGTGATCCGTTCGTTGGAGCCGATGTCGATCAGGTTGTTGATCGGCATTCCCTTGGCCTGCCGCTCGCGCTCCGGCACCTCGTGCACGCGGAGTTGGAAGACACGACCGCTCTGGGTGAAGAAGAGCATCGAGGCGTGGGTGTGAGTGGTCAGGAGGTGAAGCGCGTAGTCCTCCTCGCGCGTGCCGCTCGGCGCGTCGGAGCCGGCGGTCGGCTTCGCGCCCTTCAGGCCCACCCCTCCGCGCTTTTGGGCGCGAAACACGCGCAGCGGCTGCCGCTTCACGTAACCCCGATGAGTCAGCGTCACCACGACGTCTTCTTTGGGCACGAGGTCCTCGGCCGAAAGCTCCGTCGCCTCCTGGTCGATGATCTCGGTGCGGCGGTCGTCACCGTACTTCTTGACGAGGTCGTCCATCTCTTCCTTGATGAGCAACCGGACCTTCTGGTCGCTCGCGAGGATCGACTCGAGGTACGCGATGGTCTTGATCACCTGCTCGTACTCCTCGTCGATCTTGCCGCGCTCGAGTCGAGTCAGACGGCCGAGGGTCAGGGCAAGCACAGCCTTGGCCTGGCGCTCGCTCAGACCGAACCTGGTCTGCAGCTGGGTGGACGCGGTGTCCTGGTCGGCCGCGGCGCGGATCGTCTTGATCACCTCGTCGAGGTGGTCGAGGCAGATCTTCAATCCTTCGAGGATGTGCGCGCGCTCCTGCGCCTTCTCCAGGTCGAAGCGGGTGCGGCGAAGGATGACGTTGCGGCGGTGGTCGACGAACAGCTGCAGCGCCTGCTTGAGGCTCAGCACGACCGGCCGGCCGTCGACGATCGCGAGCATGATCACCCCAAACGTCGTCTGCAGGGTCGTGTGCTTGTAGAGGTTGTTGAGCACGCTGAAGACCTGGGCCTCGCGCTTCAGCTCGATCACGATGCGCATGCCGTTGCGATCGGATTCGTCTCGGAGGTCGGCGATGCCCTCGAGCTTTCGCTCTGAGACCAGCTCGGCGATCTTGGCCACGAGCGCGGCCTTGTTTACGGCGTACGGCAGCTCGTAAACGATGATGCGCTCGCGCCCGTTCGCCGCCTGTTCGAGCGAGTGTCGAGCGCGAACCACGACGCGGCCGTGGCCGGTCGAGTAAGCCGCCTTGACGCCGGTGGTGCCCATGATGAGCCCGCCGGTCGGAAAGTCCGGGCCCTTGATGAAGCTCAGCAGGTCTTCCGCGGTCGCGTCCGGTGTGTCGACGAGGTGCTTCACCGCCGCCGCGACCTCGCGCAGGTTGTGCGGCGGGATGTTGGTCGTCATTCCGACCGCGATGCCCGAGGCCCCGTTGACCAGAAGGTTCGGAACCCGCGACGGCAGCACCGATGGCTGCTCCTCGGAGTTGTCGTAGTTCGGCTCCATGTCGACCGTCTGCTTCTCGATGTCGGCCATGAGCTCGCCGCAGATCGCGGACAGGCGCGCCTCGGTGTAGCGCATCGCCGCCGGCGGGTCGCCGTCGATGCTGCCGAAGTTGCCCTGTCCCTCGATGAGGGGGTACCGCAGCGAGAAAGGCTGCGCCATGCGCACCAACGCGTCATAGATCGCGGCGTCGCCGTGCGGGTGGTAGAGCTTCATGACGTCGCCGACGAAAGCGGCGCACTTTTTCGTCTTCGTCCCGGCCGTCGCGCCGGCGCGGTTCATCGTGTAGAGGATCCGGCGCTGCACCGGCTTCAGCCCGTCGCGCACGTCAGGCAGCGCCCGGCTGACGATGACGGACATCGCGTACTCCATGTAGGAGGTCTGCATCTCCTCCTGGAGGTTGCGCGTGAGGATGGTGCCTATCGTTTCGTCGTCAGCCATGAATCAGTCCTCGTACCTGCCCAGGACGACCACCGCGTTGTGCCCGCCGAAACCGAAGCCGTTCGAGATCGCGATGTTCACATCCTTGCGGCGCGCGGTGTTGGGCACGTAGTCGAGGTCGCACTCGGGGTCGCGATTTTCATAGTTGATAGTGGGGTGGATGATGCCGCGGTTGATCGTCAGGAGGGTCGCGATCGCCTCAACCGCGCCTGCGGCGCCGAGCAGGTGACCGATCATGGACTTGGTGCTGCTGATCGCGACCTTGTACGCGTGCTGGCCGAGCGCGATCTTCAGCGCCTTCGTCTCGCCCGCGTCATTGAGCTGAGTCGACGTGCCGTGCGCGTTGACGTAGTCGACGTCACCGGGCTCGATCTGGGCGTCCTTCAGCGCGATCGTCACGGCGCGCGCGGGCGCCTCTCCGGTCTCGTCAGGGGCGACCTGGTGGAACGCGTCATTCGTGGTGCCAAAACCCAGAACCTCGCCGTAGATGCGCGCGCCGCGGTTGATCGCGTGCTCGCGTGACTCGAGGATCAAGGTGCCTGCGCCCTCACCGGGCACGAATCCATCGCGGTCCCGGTCGAAGGGCCGGCTCGCCTTTTCGGGCGCGTCGTTGCGCGTCGACAGCGCGCGGATCGCGTTGAACGCGGCGATGCCGACCTCGCACAATGAGGCCTCGGTGCCTCCGGCCAGCATCACGTCCGCGTCGCCGCGCTGGATCACATGGGTCGCGTCGCCGAGCGTCTGCGTCGACGCGGCGCACGCCGTCGTCACCGTCGTGTTGGGGCCACGAATATGGAACTGCATCGCCACCGAGGCGCCGGCCATGTTCGGGATGATCGTCGGGGCGTAGAGCGGGTTGAGGCGGCCCTTGCCGAGGAAGGAGGCCGCACCCTCGGTCATGTCGTCAAAGGCCCCGATCCCAGTGCCCATCGCCACACCGACGCGGAAGCTCTCTTCTTTCGAAAGGTCCAGACCCGAGTCGGCGAGCGCCATGCCCGAGGCGGCAACTGCCATCTGCGAGAACCGCGCCATGCGCTTCGCGGCCTTCGGATCGATGTAGTCCTTCGGATCCCAGTTGACGACCTGGCAGGCAAACTTGGTGGCGAGCTTGTCCGTCGAGAAGCGCTCGATCGGGCTCGCCCCACTGCGTCCCTCGATCAGGCTGTGCCAGTACTCGTCGAGGTTCTTGCCGATAGGGTTGACGGTGCCCATCCCCGTCACCACGACCCGCATCCGGCCGTTCATGGGGGCGAGCCGCGTGCGGTCGCGCCGTACAGAATTCATGGCCTCGCCACCTCCGCGCGAATCTTACCGACGAGGTCGTTCTCGACCGCGTCGCGGGTGACTCGAATCGCATTCTTCATTGCGCGCGCGTCGGAGCGACCATGCGCAATCACTGCAACCCCATCGATGCCGAGGAGCGGCGCGCCTCCGAACTCGCGCCAGTCGATGCGGTCGCGGATCTGGCGCACGCGCGGCCGGATCAGCGCGCCGCCGACCTTGCCGGCAAGCGTCTTCGGGATCTCGTCTCGCAGCGAGCGGAAGAGAAATTCCGCCGTCGCCTCGGCCATCTTGATCGCCACGTTGCCGACGAATCCGTCGGCCACGATCACATCAGCCCGCGCGGCGTAGATGTCTTTCGGCTCGACGTTGCCGATGAAGCCTGGCATCGATGCCCGCAGGCGACGGGAGGTCTCGCGCACGCGCTCGTCACCCTTGCCCTCCTCCTCACCGTTGCTCAGAAGCGCAACCTTCGGTTGCGTGCGGCCGAGCATCTCGCGTGCGTAGACCGAGCCCATGACCGCGAACTGCGTCATGTATTCGGGCTTCGAGTCGACATTCGCGCCGACGTCGAGGAAGTACGCGAAGCCGTTTTGCGTGGGAACGATCGATCCAAGCGCCGGCCGGTCCACTCCCCGAATCCGACCCTGGATGAAGAGCGCCGCGGCCATGATCGCGCCCGAGTTGCCCGCCGACGTCCATCCGCCTGCGCGACCCTCTTTGACAAGACGCGCGCAGACGTTGATCGACGCGTCGGGCTTGGAGCGGACCGCCTGGGCGGGATGCTCGTCCATCGCGATGACCTGCGTGCAGGGCACGAGCTGCAACCGCGGGTGACTGTCGAGAAGCGGCTGCACCTGGTGAGGAAGCCCCACGAGCGAGATGTCGATCCCGTACTCCTGTGCCGCCATGGCCGCCCCCTTGACGATCTCGGCCGGCGCCTGATCGCCGCCCATGGCGTCAACTGCTATACGCATGCTCCGTTCGACCTAGCCATCTCAGATGTCGAGGTTGCGGACGCTCTTGGCGTGCGCCTGGATGAATTTCTTGCGCGGCTCCACGTCGGGTCCCATGAGCTTCTCGAACGTGTCGTTGACCGCCGCGACATCCTCGACATGGACCTGCAGAAGCACCCTTGTGGCGGGGTTCATCGTCGTCTCCCACAGCTCCTCGGCGTTCATCTCCCCGAGACCCTTCATGCGCGCGGCCTCGGCGCCCTTGCCGAGCTGGCGCAGCGCCTTGTCGCGCTCGTCTTCGGATTGGCACCAGATCACCTTCATGTTCTTACCGGTGCCCTTCGACACCTTGAACAGCGGCGGTTGCGCCATGTAGAGGTAGCCCTTGTCGATGACCTGCGGGAAATAGCGGAAGAAGAAAGTGAGGAGAAGCGTCCGGATGTGGCTGCCGTCGACGTCCGCATCGGTCATGGTCACGATGCGGTGGTAGCGGATCTTGTCGATGTTGAAGTTGTCGCCGACGCCGGCGCCCATCGCGGT
>DATKFA010000374.1:0-3686 GCA_035511715.1 Candidatus Acidiferrum sp.
GATGGAGGGGATGTACTACAAGCCCCGCATCGACAAGGAGATCCTGGCCGAGCGCTCCAAGGGCCTGATCGCTCTCTCTGGATGCCTGCAGGGAGAAGCCGCGAGCCGCATCGTCGACGGCGACGTCGAGGGCGCCCGCGAGGCGGTCGCCACGTACCGCGACATCTTCGGCAAGGACCGCTTCCTGCTCGAGGTCCAGCGCCACGGCATCGACAGGCAGACCGAGGTCAACGAGGTCCTCGCGAGATTTGGAAAGGAGTTCGGTCTGCGCCTGTGCACCATCGGCCAGATGGAGGGGATGTACTACAAGCCCCGCATCGACAAGGAGATCCTGGCCGAGCGCTCCAAGGGCCTGATCGCTCTCTCTGGATGCCTGCAGGGAGAAGCGGCGAGCCGCATCGTCGACGGCGACGTCGAGGGCGCTCGCGAGGCGGTCGCCACCTACCGAGACATCTTCGGCAAGGATCGCTTCCTGCTCGAGGTCCAGCGCCACGGCATCGACAGGCAGACCGAGGTCAACGAGGTCCTCGCGAGATTTGGAAAGGAGTTCGGCCTGCGCCTGTGCGCGACCAACGACCTTCATTACGTGCACCGCCACGACTCCGAGGCCCACGACGTACTGCTTTGCCTGCAGACGGGTGCCCGCTTCAACGACCCGAATCGCTGGCGTTTCTCGACGCAGGAGAACTACCTCAAGACGCCTGCCGAGATGATCGAGGCGTTCGCGGACATGCCCGAGGCGCTCGCCAGCACAATCGAGGTGGCGGACCAGTGCGACCTGAAGCTGAACCTAGGCGCGACGCTGCTGCCGCCGTTCGACGTGCCCGACGGCCTCACCCCTGACCAGTACCTGACCAAGCTCGTCGACAGCGGTCTCGAATGGCGGTACGGTGAGCCTTCGCAGTCGACAAGGGAGCGCGCCGACCTCGAGCTCTCGGTGATCAAGCAGACCGGCTACGCCTCCTACTTCCTCATCGTCTGGGACTTCTACAAGTTCGCGCGATCAAACGGCATCATGGTCGGGCCTGGTCGCGGCAGCGCCGCGGGCAGCCTCGTTTCGTACTGCCTCGGGATCACAAACCTCGATCCCCTGCAGCACGGCCTGATCTTCGAACGGTTCCTGAACATCGACCGCGTCTCGATGCCCGACATCGACTGCGACTTCTCGGTCGAAGGCCGCGAGCGCGTCATCCGCTACGTGTCGGAGAAATACGGAGTCGACCGGGTGGCGCAGATCATCACCTTCACCACGATGGCCTCCAAGGCCGCCATCCGCGACGTCGGACGTGTGCTCGAGGTTCCCCTCCGCGACACCGACCGCCTGGCCAAGCTCGTTCCGGTCTGGCAGGGCCGGTCGAAGACGCTCGAGGACACGGTCAAGGAGATCCCCGAGTTCCGCGAGGCCTACGAGTCGAGCGAGGAGGCCAAGCGCCTCATCGACGTCGCGAAGACGCTCGAGGGCGTGTCCCGCAACGTCAGCACTCACGCCGCGGGTGTGGTGATCGCGCCCGAGCCGCTCGTCCGATACACGCCGCTCCAGTACGGACCAGGAAGGGAGGCGGTCATCACCCAGTACGACATGAAGGCCGTCGGCGACATCGGCCTTCTGAAGATCGACTTCCTGGGACTGCAGAACCTCGACATCATCGCCACCTGCCTGCGCCTGATCAAGGAGCGCACCGGGGCCGAGGTCGACATCGAAAAAATCCCATACGACGACGCCAGGACCTACCAGCTGATCGCAGAGGGCGACACGCACGGTGTGTTCCAGCTCGAAGGCGCAGGCATGCGCCGAATGATCATGGACATGCGGCCCACCCGCTTCGAGGACATCATCGTCACCATCGCGCTGTTCCGGCCTGGTCCGATGCAGGACATCCCCGCGTACATCGCGCGCAAGCACGGCCGCGAGCCCATCGAGTACCCGCACGAGTGGCTGCAGCCGATCCTCGAGAGCACGTACGGCGTCTTCACCTACCAGGAGCAGGTGATGGAGGCGGCACGCGTGCTCGCCGGATTCAAGCTCTCGGAGGCGGACATCCTGCGGTCTGCGATGGGGAAGAAGGACCGCGTGAAGATGGCGCAGCAGCGCGAGAAGTTCGTGCAGGGCGCGGTCGGCAAGGGCCTGCCTCCGGCGCAGGCCGAGCAGCTCTTCGACCGCATCGCGGCGTTCGCCTCGTACGGGTTCAACAAGAGCCACTCGGCCGCGTACGCGGTGATCAGCTACCAGACCGCGTACCTCAAGGCCAACTACCCCCTCGAGTACATGACCGCGCTGCTCGTGAACATGGAGGGCAACGCGGAGCGAGTAGCCACCGCGATCGTCGACTGCCGTCTGCGGGGCATCGATGTGCTGCCGCCGGACATCAACCAGTCCCGGACCGACTTCACCATGGCGGGGGGGAGCGCCGGCGAACGGGCTTCGCCCGGCGCCCGCGCGGTCGGGGGGGTGCCCCCCCCGCAGACGGACGGACGGATCCGGTTCGGCCTGGCCGCTATCAAGAACGTCGGCCGCCACGCCGTCGAGAGCATCGTGGAGCTGCGCGACGCCGACGGTCCGTTCAAATCTCTGGAAGACCTGTGCGAGCGAACGTCGGCGATCCAGGACGTCAACCGGCGCGTGCTCGAATCGCTCGTCCAGTCAGGCGCATGCGATTCGCTAGGGGAGCGGGCCCATCTGCTCGCAGCTCTCGACCACGCGGTCAGCCGCGCCGAGCGCGCCCGCCGCGACCGCGAGTCGGGCCAGACGTCCCTGCTCGACATGGTGGGCGCGGTCGGCGAGGTGCACGACGATTACGGTTTGACCATCGACGTTGCGCCGATGGCCGGCGAGGAGAAGCTGCGGTTGGAGAAAGAGCTCCTGGGTCTTTACCTGAGCGACCACCCGCTGCGCCGCATCTCGGCCGAGCTGGCCAGGCTCGCGGACACCCAAGCGGTCGAGGTCACGAGCACGCTTCAAGACACGGAGGTGCGCGTCGCGGGCCTGGTGCGCGAGGTGCGGCGCGTCGTCACGCGCAAGGGCCAGATCATGGCCTACGCGACGCTGGAAGACCTGACCGGTGCGGTCGACGTCGTGCTGTTCCCTCGGGTGTTCGAGCAGACGCGGCTTCTGTTCGAGCCCGACAAGGTCGTCGTCGTACAGGGCAAGGTCGATGCGCGCGCCGGGAGCACACGAGCGAGCGGCACCGTCGGGGCGGCGCCGGCCGACCCGGAGATGGAGACCGAGGTCGAGACTGCGTCGGTGGTCGCCGATATGGCCTGGCTGTGGGACGACCCCGAGTGCATCCCGGTCGCGCGAAGGCAGCTCGTCCACGTTCGCCTGCCGAGCAGCGATGCCGGAATCGCGGAGCAGCTCGAGGCTGTGCTTGCGCGGCATCCAGGGGCCGACGACGTGGTGCTCCACGTTGTCGTCGGGAGCCGCGAGGTGGTCGTGAATGCCGATCGTTATCATGTGCTCGCCGGTCCGGACTTGATCGAGGAGCTCGATCAGCTTGTCGGGCAGCCTGCCACCAGGCTCGAGACGGTGCGACCGAAGGCGCAGTCCAACGGCAATGGACGGGGTTATGGCGAACGAGGACGAAGAGGCTAGCGGGCGTTACATCGTGGTCAAGGCGCTGGAGGATGGCGTCGTGATCATGGGTCTGACGCGGGGCAAGGACACGCGATCGCACCACTCGGAGCGACTC
>DATKFA010000375.1:0-6921 GCA_035511715.1 Candidatus Acidiferrum sp.
TTCATTGCCCCGTTGACCAGATGCGGTGCGGCACGTGCCACTGCTCCGGGTGTCGCTGGATGAACCGCTCGATATGGCGCACGAGCTCCTGCGTCGTGCGCACCTGGTCGGCCCGGACGTTGCCGGTGGACCTGGCGAACACGAGGGGCGCGCATTCGATCTGAAACGTATCGTCCGGGCGGCGAAAGACGCAGACCGGAAAGAGCGGCGTACCGAGCCGAAGCGCGATCGCCGCCGGGCCGAGAGGGATCGGCGCCAGCTTGCCAAAGAACGGCATCAGATAGCCCGTGCCGGTGATGTCGCGGTCGATCGCGGTGATCACGATCTCCTGCTCGCGCAGCGCCTCCAGCACCTTGCGTATACCGCCGTAGTCGAGGGGAAGGACGCTTATTCCCAGGCGCGCACGAGTGTCGCGATACCACTCGAACAGCGCCCGCGGCTCGAGCTCCTCCGCGAACAGGCTGACCGGCGCCTGCGTCGCCGACCAGATCGCGGCCGCCTCCTCGTACGAACCCATGTGGCAGGAGACGACCAGGACGCCCTTGCCGATCGTGCGTGCCTGGTCGAGGTATTCGAGGCAACCGTCGACCTGCAGCCTCTGCCCCATGTTCTCGACCCGCTCGCGTGGAAGCTGCATCAGGTCGGCGTAGGCCTTGGCGTGGTTGCGGAAGTTCTGCCAGGACATACGGCGAAGCGCCGCCGGGTCCTCCTTGAGCTCGGGGCAGGCCGTCTGCAGGTTGTACTCGAGCCTGGGCCGCGCCAGCGGCGAGAACCACCACGCAAGCCTGGCGGCGAACACGGCGATGGCGTACGCCCACGCGCGCGGCAGGCGCTCCATCACGGACTGGACGATCAGGAAGCCGCGAAACGTCCACTCGCCCATCCCTCAGCGGTCGAACATCCGCCGGAATGCATACCACTGATCCGGTCTCTCCCGGATGAAGTCCTCGAATCGCTCGACCACGCGCTGCATCAAACCTTCCCTGGTGTCGCCGCCGGACACCTGCATCGGCGCATCGAGGTGGACGTGGTAGTGGCCGTTCGACGTCGCATAGGGCGAGGCGATGATGACGGCCGCGCCATTCTTCAGCGCAAGCGCCGCCGGACCGCCCGGGACGATCGCGCGGCGCCCGAAGAACCGGACCGGAACGCCTGGCCCCTGCTCGAGGTCACACACCAGGGCGATGATCCCGTTGTCGCGCAGCGCCTCGTTGAGGGTCCGCACCGCTGACCGCCCAAGGCCGACGACCTTCAATCCAAACCTCTCACGCGTGCTCACGACCGCGTCGTTGAGCGAGCCGGGGAACTTCTCGGCCACGGCCCAGACCTTGTATCCGAGGGAGGCGGCGAAAGAGCCGGCCATGTCCCAGGATCCCATGTGGGGCAGGGCCATGATGACCCCGCGCCCGCGCGCGAGCGCGGCATCGAGGTGTTCGCGACCGTCGTATGACATGCGCCTCCCGAGCTCCTCGGGCGACAGGCTGCCGAGGAGCAGGAAGTCCATCAGCATGCGGCCGTAGTTCTGAAACGCGCGTCGCGCGACACGGGCGACGCGGGGATCATCCGCTTCAGAGCCCAGCACCGCGGCGTAGTTCTCCAGCGCCGCGCGGCGCTGCCCATAGCTCAGCAGGAACCACGCCGAACCGCCCGGCACGGCGGCTGCGTACCGCAGGCCCGGCGGAACAGCGCGCACGATCCGCGCGCCGACCCTGTAGCTACCTGCGAGCAGCTGCGGCCGGCTTGGTGCGGGGAGCGCGGCGCTCGCGCTGGCCGTTGACGCCCGGCTTGTCACCCTCGATGAACTCCTCCACCAACCGCTTGGCTTCGTTGTCGCTGTACTGGACCGGCGGCGACTTCATGAAGTAGGAGCTCGGCGACTCGAGCGCTCCGCCGATGCCGCGGTCGAGCGCCAGTTTGGCGCACCGCACCGCGTCGATGACGATGCCCGCCGAGTTGGGTGAGTCGACGACCTCGAGCTTGAGCTCGACGTTGAGCGGCACATCGCCGAACGAGCGACCCTCCAGCCGGATGTACGCCCACTTCCGGTCGTTCAGCCAGGGAACGTAATCGGACGGGCCGATGTGAACGTTGTTGGCGCCAATGTCGTAATCGAGCTGCGAGGTGACCGAGCGCGTCTTGGAGATCTTCTTCGACATCAGGCGCTCGCGCTCGAGCATGTTGAGGAAGTCGGTGTTTCCGCCGAAGTTGAGCTGATAGGTCCGCTCGAGCTTCACGCCGCGGTCTCGGAAGAGCCGCGTGAGCACGCGGTGGATGATGGTGGCGCCGACCTGCGACTTGATGTCGTCACCGATGATCGGCAGGTTCCTGTCTTCGAAGCGCTTCTGCCAGTAAGGCTCGCGTGCGATGAAGACGGGGATGCAGTTGACGAAACCCACGCCGGCGGCGAGCGCCTGCTCGACGTACCACTTCGTCGCCTCTTCGGAGCCCACGGGCAGGTAGCTCACCAGGACGTCGGCCTTGGTCTTCTTGAGGATGCCGACGACGTCGGAAGTCTCGCCAGGAGCCTTCTGCACGACGTCGGACAGGTACTTGCCGATGCCGTCGTGGGTCATGCCGCGCATCACCTTGACGCCCGACTTCGGCACGTCGGAGAACTTCACCGTGTTGTTCGGCTTCGCGAAGATCGCGTCCGCAAGGTCGAGACCGACCTTGTTCTTGTCGATGTCGAACGCGGCGACGAACTCTATGTCGCGGATGTGGTAGCCGCCGAGGTCGACGTGCATGAGGCCCGGGACCGAGTCCTTGGGCGAGGCGTCGCGATAGTAGTGCACGCCTTGCACCAGCGAGGAGGCGCAGTTGCCGACCCCCACGATGGCGACGCGAACCTTCTTGTCTTTGCTCGCCTTGCCGTTTCCGTGACCGTTCCTGTGATTGGCGCTCATGCGCCCACCTCCTCACGAACTTTCGTTTTTGAAGTCTGTGGCAACCCCAGCATCTCGTCGAGGCGCTCGCGATTGCGCCGGATGTTCTCCACGTCGAGCGAGCACCAGACCTGGCGCCCGTCGCGCCGGACGCGGATGACCCCGCCCACCCGAAGCATGCGCACGTGCCAGGAGATCCGCGGCTGGCTCATGTGCATGTGCGCGGCAAGCTCGGTGACGTTGACCTCGCCCACCTCCCCCAGGTGCTGCAATATGCGCAGCCGGGTCGGGTTGGCGAACCCCAGGAAGTGGTCGGGCAGCTCGTTGCGCGGGCTCTGGAGAAACATAAAGCTTGCTTTATGTCTCAGTATACATAAAGCCTCGTTTATATAAGGCTTCTTTGATGTGTCTTCAGGCTCCGCGGACGAGGTCGAGGAACTCAGACCGCGTTCGCGCGTCGCGCCGGAAAGTCCCGAGCATGCAGGAAGTGATCATCCGGCCGCCCGGCGTCTCGACCCCGCGCATCTCCGTGCACAGGTGGCGAGCCTCGACCACGACCCCGACGCCGCGGGGCGCCAGCGCCACGTTCAGGGCCTCGGCGACCTGGTTCGTCAGCTGCTCCTGGATCTGCAGGCGATGCGAGAAGACCTCGATCAAGCGTGGGATCTTGCTCAGGCCCACGACCTTCCCCTTGGGCAGGTAGCCGACGTGGACCTGGCCGAAAAACGGGAGCATGTGGTGCTCGCAAAGCGAGTAGAAGGGGACGTCCTTGACCACGACCATCTCGTCGTAGTCCTGGTCGAATATCGCGTCGGCGATCACGTCCTCCGGCTTGACGCCGTAGCCGTCCGTCAGCTCGCGCAAGGCGCGGGACACGCGGTCGGGCGTCGCCCGCAAGCCCTGCCGGCGTGGATTCTCCCCGAGCTCGACCAGGAGCGCGTCGACGAGCTCCGCGATCGGGTCCCCGGGCTTCGGATTGGGTCGAGCCATCAGTGGGTCAACAATTTACGTGGTGGATGCGGTAGCTGCAGCCCAGGCGCTGTCCGAGATCGGATACCTCCTGAGGCAGCAGGAGAAGGAGAGATACCGCGCCAGGGCCTTCTCCGCCGCGGCCTGGGCCATCGCGCTGGAGCGACCGGACCTGGACAAGCTCGCCCGCACCGACTCGCTCACGTCGATCGAGGGGGTCGGCGAGGGCATCGCGCGAGTGCTCAAAGATGTGATCGAGACTGGCCAGAGTCGTTATCTCAACCGGCTGCGCGAGCAGATGCAGCAGCCCGAGCGCGAGGACGAGACGCCGCTCGACTTCAAGCGCTACAGGGGCGACATCCACTCCCACACGGACTGGAGCGACGGGCGGGCGACGATGCTCGAGATGGCCAAGGGTGCGCAGGCCCTCGGCTACGAGTACCTCGGCATCACCGACCACTCTCCACGCATCACCGTCGTGCATGGGCTCGACGCGGAACGGCTGCTGGCCCAGTCGCAGCAGATGGCTGAGGTGCAGAAGCAGGTTGAGGGCGTGACGCTGCTCCAGGGCATAGAGGTCGACATCCTGGAAGACGGCGCGCTCGACCTGCCGGACGCGGTGCTCGAGATCCTCGACATCGTCATCGCCTCGCCGCACGTGAAGCTCCGCCAGGAGCCAAGCGCCATGACGGAGCGGATGATGCGCGCGGTCTCGCATCCGCACGTCGACGTGATCGGCCATCCGACCGGCCGCCGACCGGGATCGCGCGAAGGCGCGACCTACGACTTCGAAGCGGTCTTCAAGGAGGCGGCAAAACACGGCGTCATGCTCGAGATCGACTGTGACCCCGCGCGCATGGACCTCTCCCCGGAGATGGCGCGCGTGGCGCTCGGGCTTGGATGCAGCTTCGCGCTCGACGCCGACGCGCACGCGCCGGCCGAGTTCGCGTATGTGCCGATGGGAGTATGGATGGCGCGGCGCGCGGGCATTCCGGAGGACCGCATCCTCAACTTCAAGCCCGTCGACGAACTTACGATGGCCCTGGGTCGGATGCGATGACGCAGGTCGGGATCATGATCGAGGGCCAGGAAGGCCTCAACTGGGAGCGCTGGCGGCGCATCTGCTCAGACACGGACGCGTTGGGGTTCGCGTCGCTCCGCCGCAGCGACCACCTGATCTCGCTCATGAACGCGCCGGATCGGGACTGCATCGAATGCTGGACGTCGCTTGCCCTCGCTGCGGAATGGACCAAGCGAATCGAGATCGGTCCGATGGTCACTCCGATGACCTTTCGGTTTCCGGGCGTGCTGGCAAAGCAGGCGGCGGCGGTGGACGCGCTCTCCGGCGGCCGGCTGCTCCTCGGCGTCGGCGCCGGATGGAACGCCAACGAGCACAACGTTTTCGACATCCCGTTCTATACCGAGCGCGAGCGGTTCGACCGGCTCGAGTCCGGGATCAAGAAGGTGCGCGAGATCTGGGGCTCGACCAGCCCGAAGCCGGCGCGCAACCCCATCCCGCTGTTGATCGGCGGGAAGGGAGCCAAACGGACGCTTCCGCTCGTCGCGCGCGAGGCGGCCGAGTGGAATCACTCGACCCTGAACCCGGATGCATTTCGTGATCGCGTCGCGGTGTTGGAGCAGTGCTGCGCCGACATCGGCCGCGACCCCAAGACGATCAAGCGCTCGGTGATGACGAGCTACATCATCGGCCGCGACAGATCGGAGCTCAGGGAGCGCGCGGCCCAGGTGAGCAGGATCATCCCTGCTCTCCAGGCGATGACGCCCGACCAGGTGCTCGAGAACCGCAACAACGTGTGGTTCGTCGGGTCGCCTGAGGAGATCGCCGAACGAATGCGCGAGGTCGCCAAGCTCGGGGTCGACCTGTTCATGCTCCAGCACTTCCTGCTCGACGACGGCGACGCGCTCCGACTGCTGGCGGAGGAAGTGATCCCGGCGGTCGCCTAGCGATCAGTGCCTAATGTATTGACGTGGATTTCGATCTGAGCCCGTCGGAGAAGGCTTTCCGGGACGAGGTCCGCGCCTGGCTGAAGGCCAACAAGCCGCCGGACGACGGCGCCGCCGATATGAAGACCTTCATCGAGAACCGCCGCGCCTGGCAGAAAAAGCTCTACGACGGCGGCTACGTCGGGATGACCTGGCCCGAGGAATACGGCGGCAAGGGTCGCAGCTTCATGGACCAGCTCATCTTCAACGACGAGATGATCCTGGCCCACGCCCCCGAGCCGATCAACGTGATCGGTCTGGGCATGGGCGGTCCGGTGGTGATCGCGCACGGTACCGAGGAGCAGAAAAAGCGCTACCTCGCCCCGCTGCTCTCCGCCGAGGAGATCTGGTGCCAGGGATTCAGCGAGCCCAATGCCGGCAGCGACCTGTCAGGCCTGCAGACGCGCGCCGAGGACAAAGGTGACCACTACCTCGTCAACGGCCAGAAGGTCTGGACGACGCTGGCGCACGTCGCGAAGTGGTGCATGCTCGTCGCGCGGGAGCGCAAAGAGGCGAACCCCCGCGACGGCCTGACCTACCTCCTGGTCGACATGGAGAGCCCCGGCATCGAGGTGAGGCCGCTCGTCCAGATCACCGGCGACGCGGAGTTCAACGAGATCTTCTTCAAAGACGTCGTCGTTCCGAAGTCCCAGATCCTCGGTGAGGCGGGGAAAGGCTGGGCGGTCGCGATGACGACTCTGCTGCACGAGCGCGGGACGCTCGGTCTTGCCCTTGCCACCCGAGCCCAGATCACGGCATCCGAGCTCGCGGAGCGAGCCCGGAAGCTCGGCCGAGGCTCAGATCCACTGGTGCGCCAGAAGGTGGCGCAGCACACGATCGAGGCCCGCGCGCTCCAGCTGAACGGCTATCGCGCCGTCACAGCCGTGAAGCGAAACGGGATCCCGGGGCCTGAAGGCTCGATCCTCAAGCTCATGTGGTCTGAGCTCAATCAGCGCATGACGGAGACCGCCATGGACGTCGGGGGACCGGGCTCGCAGGTCGGCGACGGCGACGGCTGGAAATACCAGTTTCTGCGCGCCCGCGCCAACACCATCGAGGCCGGGAC
>DATKFA010000376.1:0-3596 GCA_035511715.1 Candidatus Acidiferrum sp.
ATCCACGGTCGACCCGGCCCGAGCGAGCTCGAGCGGATCAGAGGCAAGCCGATTCCACGCCTCGGCAGAGGTCCGGACCAGCCGGCGCAGCTTGACCTGGGTCGCCAACGTACGCATGTTCGTATATCGATGATAGCGAACGAGCGTTCGAAGCGCAACTGCCCTTGTTAGGGGGCGAAGATTCGGCAGAGGCTCTCGGCCAACGAGTCCGCGTCGGCGCCCGGGTGAGTCAGGAAATAACCGACCGCGTCGCTGACGGCGCCGACCACCGCCCGACCGAACACCACAGGGTCCTTGTCCGCGTAGAACGCGTCGTGCGACATCGCGTGGCGGACCTCCTCCGCGACCGCGTCGGCGAACTGCGACTGCAGGTCGTGGCGGACCGCTTCGACGCCCGGACTCAGACCGACCGACTCGACGATCATCAACCGCGCCACGTGCGATCGCTCGAAGCACGAGCGGACGAAGCGGGTGATGCCCAGGCGCAGCCGTGCGTGGTGGTCGTGGCCCGTCGCCGCGTCGGCGAGCACGTCGTGGATAAGCGCCCCGCCTTCCTGCGCCAGCAGCTCACGGACGCAGTGCTCCTTCGACTCGAAGAATTCATAGAACGCCGACTTCGAGACTCGCGCGCGGGTGACGATCTCGTCGACCGAGGTCACGCTGTAGCCGTTCTCGGCGAAGAGCGCGAGGGCCGCATCCACGATCCGCCGCCGCCGCCGTTCGATCCGCGCGTCCCGCCGCAGCTGCGCAGCAGGAACCGCCATCTTCCTAGCCGGCCGCCAGAGCGCGCGAGATGACCAGGCGCTGGATCTCGCTCGTGCCTTCGAAGAGGGTGTAGATCTTGGCGTCGCGGTGCCACTTCTCGACCGGGAAGTCGCGGATGTAGCCGTAGCCGCCGCAGATCTGGATCGCCTGCTCGGTCACCTTGACGGCCACCTCGCCGGCCTTCAGCTTGGCCATCGAGCCCTCGGCCTTCTTGAACTCGCCGCCGCTGCGACCTTCCCAAAGCGCCCGCCAGATCAGCGCTCGGGTGGCCTCGATCTCGGTCGCCATGTCGGCGAGCATGAACGCGATCGCCTGGTTCTCGATCAGAGCTCGCCCGAACTGCCTGCGTTCCTTTGCATACTGCAGCGCGAACTCGAAGGCGGCGCGCGCGATGCCCAGCGCCTGCGCGCCGACGATCGGACGAGACAGCTCGAACGTCTTCAGCGCGACGGACGAGCGCTGGTGCTTCCCCTCGTGGGCTCGCGCGAGCTTTTCCTCGAGCTTCTCCATGCCGCCGAGCACGTTCTCGATCGGGATCGTGCAGTCCTCGAGCAGCACCTCCGCGGTATGCGAGGCGCGGATCCCCATCTTCTTTTCCTTCTTGCCCATGCGCAGACCCTTGGTGCCCGGCGGGACGACAAACGAGGCCTGCCCCCTTGTGCCGAGGTCGGGCTCCACCGCCGCGACGATGACGTGGACGTCGGCGATTCCGCCGTTGGTGATGAAGACCTTCTGGCCGTTCAGGACCCAGCTGCCGTTGCTGCGGACGGCGCGGGTCTTCATCGACGACACGTCCGACCCTGCGTCAGGCTCGGTCACGGCGAAGGCCCCCAGCGCCGGCTTGTCGGGCGTGCCGAAGCATGCGGGGATCCAGGTCGAGATCTGGTCCGGGGTGCCCTGGGAGAAAATGGCTGCCACGGGCAGGCCCGTGCCCTGGATGGCGAGCGCGATTCCGGCGCAGCCCCACGTCAGCTCCTCGGCGACCAGGGCCGGCATGATGCCCGTTCCGTCGCCGTAGGTCTGCTGCAGGAAGTCCGTGCCGTACAGGCCGACCTCGGCGGCCTTCTTGACGACCGGCCACGGAAACTCCTCGGACTCGTCGTACTCGTGCGCGACCGGGCGGATCTCCTTCTCGGCGAAGGAATGGACCCAGTCGCGGATCTCCTTCTGCTCGTCGGTCAGCTCGAACGAAATCATTTCCCTCGCAGCTCCTTGGCTCTATAACGCACGAGAATCAGTACTCGTACGTACCGTTTCTAGGGCGAGGTTACGCGGACCGGGCCGCGCAAGTCAAGGCGCTTAACCGACCGCCTTGCCCTTCTGGGCTCTCAGCGCCTGCGAAGCGAGCCGGTACGCGGTGAAGAGCAGGAACGCGCCCCAGATCCGGGCCAGGATGGGGCCGGGCACCTCCACCGCGATCAGGGCGCCCAGGATCGCCCCGAAAACTCCCCCACCCCCCATCCACACCGAGGCCTGACGCAGCACGTTGCCCTCGCGGATGTGAGTGATCGTGCTCACGAGCGCGGTCGGCACGATCGCGGCGAGCGAGGTGCCCTGGGCGATGGCCTGCGGGACGGCAGCCCCGACCGTCATCGTCGGGACGAACAGGGCGCCGCCGCCGATGCCGATCGTGCCCGACAGGAAGCCGGCGCCGAAGCCTCCCACGATCAGGATCAGATCGCGCCAGCTCACGGCAACAGCAGCTGCTTGACTCCGACCAGGCCGAGGATAACGACCACAGCGAGCTTGAGCTCGCGGTCGGGGATCCTCTTCAGGAGCCGGGCGCCAAGGTACGCGCCGACGACGCTCCCGATGACCAGGAACAGACCGACCCGGAGGTCTATCTGCGGCGTGCGGGTGCGGAAGTAGTAGATCGGAAGCGCCGCCACCGCGATGGGCAGGATGGCCACGATGGAGTTGGCGTTGGCATTGCGCTGCGGCACCCCGGCCCACAGCACCTGGAGGGGAATGAGGACAAACCCGCCGCCGACGCCGAGCAGCCCGCCGAGCAGGCCGCCCAGGAAACCGATCGCCGCGAAGACGGCGCGGCGATCTATTCGGGCGTCGTCCGGATCGGAGTGTCGGGCTGGTTCACGACGACCGAGTGGTGGCGAAACTCCACGTTCGCCGGCCGGTCGCCGCCCGGTTGCTTCGCCTTCTTCGGCTTCTTTTTCTCGCGCCCCTGCTTGTCGCGGCCCTTACCCATGGCGCCCAGTTTCCATGACCAGGGCCAGTTCGCGCAAGAAGGACTCGACATCGGTGACCAGGCCGATCGACTGCCAGCTCCCCCGGTCGGCCAGCTTGGTCACGACCGCCGGATTGATGTCGACGCACACCGTCCGCACTCCGGCGGGCAGCATGTTGCCGGTCGCGATCGAGTGCAGCATCGTCGAGAGCATCAGCGCGATGCGGACACCGGGCAGGGCCGACCGCATCCTGCGCTGCGCCTCGACCATGTCAGTGATGACGTCGGGCAGCGGTCCGTCATCGCGCACGGACCCAGCCAGCACGATCTCCACACCGTGCTCGATGGCGGATTTCATAACGCCGGACTTGAGCTGACCGCTCTCGACCATTTGCCGCAGCCCACCGGCGGCGCGGACTCGGTTGATGGCGCGCATGTGGTGCTCGTGCCCGTGCTCGATGGGAAGACCGCTCTCGATGTTGACGCCCAGCGCCGTGCCGAACAGGGCCGACTCGACATCGTGCACCGCAAGCGCGTTGCCCGCGAACAGAACCTGGACATAGCCCAGCTCGATCAACCGCGACAGGTAGACGCCGGCGCCCGTGTGCACGACCGCGGGACCGGCGACGACCAGGATGCGGCCGCC
>DATKFA010000377.1:0-2739 GCA_035511715.1 Candidatus Acidiferrum sp.
CGCGCTCGGTGAAGATGCCGAGGAGCCTGTCGCCTTCCATCACGAGGACCGAGCCGACTCGGTTCTGCGCCATCACCGCCACGGCCTCGCCGACCGTGTCCGCCGGCTCGACTGTGTGCAGCTTCGTGGACATGACCTCGCTGATTGCGCCCACGTCCCAATCCTATGCCGTTATGGTTCCTCCGCCCAGGACTCGTGTGCCGTCGTACAGCACGGCGGCCTGGCCGGGCGCGGCGCCGAAGAACGGTTCGTCGAGCAACAGCCGGCCATCCGCGTACACAGCGGGGATGGACGGCGAGTGATATCGCAGGCGGGCCTGGCACCGAAGAGGCCCGCTCATCTCGCCGTCGATGAACGTCACGTCCTCCAGGGCGACCTCGCGGACGGCCAGCTCTTCGCGCCGGCCGACCACGACGCGGTTCTCCGATGCGTCGAGGCGCAGCACATACCACGGTCCCGGCTCGGCGAGGTCGCCGAAGCCGCTGCGCTGCCCCACCGTGTAGAGCGCGGTGCCCCGATGTCTGCCCAGCTCGCGTCCCGCCGTATCCACCACTGGGCCTGCGCGCACCGGCAGTCGCTTCGACAGGTACGCGGCCGTCTCGCCGCGCGGGACAAAGCAGATCTCCTGGCTCTCCGCCTTGTTCGCCACCGGAAGCTCGAACTCGCGCGCGTGTTCCCGGACCTCCCGCTTTGTCATCCCACCGAGCGGGAACACGATCTGACTGAGCTTCGCGCGGTCGAGGTGGTAGAGCATGTACGACTGGTCCTTCGCCTCATCCACAGCCGTATGGAGCCGGCCATCGATGACGCGCGCGTAATGACCGGTCGCCAGGCGGTCGAAGCCGAGATCGCGCACTCGAGCAAGCATCAGGTCGAAACGCACAAACGCGTTGCACCTGACGCACGGATTCGGCGTGCGGCCCTCGAGGTAGGCGCGGTGGAACGGCTCGATCACCCGCTCGCCGAACTCCTTCTCCAGGTTCCAGCAGTAATAAGGAATATCGAGCAGGCTCGCCACGCGGCGCGCGTCCTCCACCGCGGACAGCGAGCAGCACCCGCCATGCCGCGCTGCCTCGACCGAGTCGTCGCGCGGCCACTGCTGGAGCGTGACCCCGACCACGTCGTGACCCTGCGCCTGCAGGAGCGCCGCGGCGACCGACGAGTCGACGCCACCGGACATGGCGACGGCGATTCTCATCTGCGGTTCTCGACGATGTCCTCGGCCACGAGCTGCGCGTCCTCCCCCACACCGTAGAGAACGGCCGACTGCGCCTTGCGCTGGAAGTGGACGCCCATGAAGTACAGGCCAGGGATCTCACTGCGGCCGTCGACCTGAACCGGAAACCCCATGTCGTCAAAAACCGGAAGGTGGACCCACCCGTAGTCGGGTCTGTAGCCGGCGGTCCAGATGACCGTCTTCACGTCCTCATGTCCGAGGTCCAGCCTGGCTCGACCGCTGATTCCCGGTGGCGGCGGCACCTCCCAGGGCACCGCGAGGCCCCTGTTCTCACACAGCTTCTCGATCCACTTCATGAAACCACGCGACAGGTCGTCTCCGGCCTGGATGCTCTGCGCCACATCGTCCGCGAACTGAACGACGTTTCCTTCAGCGCCGACATAGTGACCAACGAGCTCGACGCCGTCGCGGTGAAGGGTGCGGTAGTTGAGGTCGTAGCCGCCGGCTCGCCCGGTCGTTTGCGGGTTGCCCAGAAGCCGCGCCGCCGGAGATGGAAGCGCAGAGAGCGTCCGCTGCCAGAAGCCAGTCTCGACGATCCACCACACGATGTCGCGGCCGCCCATTCGGCGCGGACCCCACGGGCAGCGGCCGCAGGAGAGGATGACTTTCCGTCCCGCACGGTGCAGCTCATCGGCTATCTGGCATCCCGTCTGGCCGCTGCCCACGACCAGCACGCCTCCGGGTGCGAGCGCATCCGGGCAGCTGTACTCCTCCGCCAGCATCTGGTCCACCTCGGCCGGCATTTGCGATGCGTTGGCAGGCATATGCGGGCGCTGATAGCCGCCCGAAGCCACGACCACGGTCCGAGCGCGAATCGCCCCGGCCGGCGTCGTGAGGACGAGCTCGTCTGCCTCCCTGTCGAGCGCAGTGACAACGCACGTCTCGCGCACCGGCGCCCGGATTGCATCTGCCCACCCCTGCAGATGCGCGACGAGCTCGTCCCTTCCCATGAAACCGTCCGGGTCCGGCCCGGCGTACTCGCCGCCGGGCAGCCTCACGCTCCAGTTCGGCGTCACAAGGCAGAACGAGTCCCAACGCTTGGAGCGCCAGGTCTCGGCGACCCGCCCAGCCTCCAGCACCACGTGGTCGACGCCCGCCTGCGACAGGTAATAGCTGGTCGACAGGCCGGCCTGTCCGGCGCCGATTATCGCGACGTTGATGTCAGTCCTCACGGCCGATAGTTAAAGGGATGGCGCTGAGCGACGTTCAGTCCGGCCGGATCGGCGAGTACCTGCTCGCTGTCTACGCGATGCTCACCTCGGACGGCGCGCTGGTCCCGTTCCAGGTAGACGCCGACGACGACCACCGCGACCTTGTCGTCGCGATCAAAGGCAGGAGCGCGTTCGCGTCGCTGCAGGCCAAGGCGTGCTTCGAGCTCGGCGCGTCCGGCTTCGTGCAGTCCAACGCGACCTACTTCGTTAACACCATTCCGCGCGACCCGGCGTGGATCTACGTGATCGTCCTGGTCCTGGACCTCGCCCCGGTCGTGTGGTGGGTGGTGC
>DATKFA010000378.1:0-10115 GCA_035511715.1 Candidatus Acidiferrum sp.
GACCACGGCACGTGGCGCGTGCGCGATGTGCTCGAGTTCGCGATCGGTTATGCCGGATCGGGACACCCGCTGCTGACGCGGGTCGCCGCCGTGCTGGAGGTGGTGGAGCCGCTGTTTCGCGAGCACTGGCACTCCTCAGCCGCGGTGTACCTCGGCGGGGGCGTGCCCACCGCGTGGCGGCTGTTTCGCAACCCCGATCTTGCGGCCACATATAGCCGCCTCATCCGCGAGGCCGAGGCCGGGGGACGAGATCGCGAAGCTGAGATCGAGGGCGCGCTGCGGGCGTTCTACTCCGGTTTCGTCGCCGAAGCCGCCGGGCGACACTGCGGCGTCCCGGCGATGGACAGCTCCGGCCTGACCCATCCAGGGCTGCTCACCGCCTCTGACATGAGCGCTTTCGCAGCTCGCCATGAAGACCCGGTCACCGCGGACTTCCGGAGCTGGACGGTCGCCAAATGCGGACCATGGAGCCAGGGCCCGGTCTTCCTGCAGCAGCTCCGCCTGCTCGACGGCTTCGACCTCGAGGCGGCCGGATTTCTGTCCTCGAGGCACATCCATCTCGTCACCGAGTGCGCAAAGCTCGCCTTCGCCGACCGCGAAGCGTGGTACGCCGACCCGAGCTTCGCGAAGGTGCCTACCGAGGAGCTGCTCTCACGCGAATACGCTGTCGAGCGACGGCGGCTTGTCGGCGAGCACGCGTCGCTCGAGCTGCGGCCAGGATCCCCCGGCGGCGCGCCACCACGCTTGCCCCGCCGCGACGCCCAGGCCGTGAGCCCGGGTCATTGGACCGGCGCCGGAGCGCAGTCGATCGGCGTGACGCGAGGCGACACCTGCCACATCGCGGTCGCCGACAGGCAGGGCAACATGGTCGCCTGCACGCCGAGTGGGGGGTGGCTTCAGAGCTCGCCCGTCATCGAAGGCCTCGGCTTCTGCCTGGGCACGCGCGCCCAGATGTTCAACCTCGACCCCCAGCACCCCAATCACGTCGAGGGCGGCAAGCGGCCGCGCACGACCCTGAGCCCATCGCTCGCGCTCTTCGAAGGAGAGCCCAGGCTCGCTTTCGGCACGCCGGGAGGCGACCAGCAGGACCAATGGACACTCGAATTTTTTCTGACGCACGCGCTGTTCGGGCTCGGGCTCCAGGCCGCGATCGACGCGCCGATGTTCCACACGTCGCATTTCCCGAGCTCGTTCGCGCCGCACGACGCGCACCCCGGCCGCGTGCACAGCGAGCCCATGCGGCCAGGCGTGCTGGACGAGCTGAGGTCTCTGGGCCACGAGGTGGTCGAGGCCGACCCGTGGTCGCTCGGACGCACTTGTGCGGTGGCGCGAGACAGCGGGGTCCTCTCGGCGGCCGCGAATCCACGTGGCGGCCAGGCGTACGCGGCCGGGCGCTAGAGGCCCGGCCGAAAAGCCATCGACGGATCTTCGGCGCCCATGCGGCCCATCTCCGGGCTCACCTTCTGCGCTGCTCGCTCACGCATCAACGGATGCGCTCGCTCCGCTGCTCGTCGCTTCGCCCGGATCTGGGCCACCTGGATCGCCGAATCTCTCGCCGAGGGTTTTCGGCCGTGCCTCTAAGTCCGGAGCCTTGGGTCGAGGGCATCGCGGAGCGCGTCGCCCAGCAGGTTGAAGGAGTACACCGTGACCGAGATCGCCGCGCCAGGCACGATCGCGAGCCAGGGGTCGTTGGTGAGGAAGGCCGCGCCTGTGTTGATCATCTGCCCCCAGTCAGGCGTGGGGAGCTGGGCGCCGAGCCCGAGAAACGACAGGGTGGCTTCGGCGAGGATGGCGAACCCGGCCGAAAGTGACACCTGCACGATGATCGGATTGATGAGGTTGGGGACCAGGTGGCGCAGGACGAGGCGCAGCGGAGTGGCACCGATCGAGCGGGTCGCGACTATGAACTCCATTGGCTTCAGCTGCAGCACGACCGCGCGAACAAGGCGCGCGTACACCGGCACGGCCACGATGCCGATCGCGATCATCGCGTTGCGCAGCCCCGGGCCCAGCGCGGCCACCAGGGCGATGGCGAGGATCAAGCCGGGGAATGCCAGGAGCGCGTCCATCAGGCGCATGAGCAGGAGGTCGACGAGTCCGCCGGCGTAACCGCTGAGCATGCCGATCGTCCCGCCGCCGATCAGGCCGACGGCGACCACCACAAGTGCAACGGGGAGAGAGACCCGCGCACCCCACAGGATCCGGCTGAGCAGGTCCCGACCCAGCTCGTCCGTCCCGAGAAAGTGGCCCGGGCTGAGTGGAGGGAGGTACGAGCTGTCCGGATTCACCGCCAGCGGGTCATGCGGCGATATCACCGGCGAGAGCAGCGCCACCAGGAAGAGGAACCCGAGCAAGAGCGCCGCCACAGTGACGCGCCGGTGGGATCGCACCAGCTCCAGAAGCTCGACCGGCGTGCGGCGGAAAGGCTCCTCGGCGGCGACGATCGCGGTTGCGTTGCTCATGCGTACGAGATCCGCGGGTCGAGCCACGCATAGACGACGTCGACCAGCAGGTTGGCGAACATGTAGGAAAAGGCGGCCAACAGAACGATTCCCTGGACGACCGTGTAGTCGCGATTGAAGATCGACTCCACGGCGAGCCGGCCGACGCCAGGCCACGTGAACACCGTCTCCGTGACCACGGCGCCCTCGATGATGCCGCCGATCTGGATGCCGACGATGGTCACGACCGGGATGAGAGCGTTCTTCAGCGCGTGGATGAAGACCACCCTGCGCCAGGACGCACCCTTCGCCCACGCCGTGCGGATGTAGTCGAGGTTGAGCACCTCGATCATGGAGGAGCGCGTGAACCGCATGTTGATGGCGGCGCCGGCCGTGCCCAGCGCGATGGCCGGGAGGGCGACGTGGCGCAGGCTCTCGAGAGGATTCTGCAGCAGCGGCACGTAACCGCCGAACGGGAACAGGCGAAGCGTGACCGAGAGCACGAAGATGAGGACGATCCCGATGAAGAAGTTCGGGATCGACACGCCGGCGACTGTGATGCCGGTCGCGATCTGATCGGTGAGCGACCCGCGCCCCACGGCCGCGATCGTGCCCAGCGGGATGGCCACCAACAGCGACCACACCAGCGCCACGATGCCGAGCTCGAGCGTGGCCGGCAACCGTTCGGTGATGGCCGTCGCCACCGGTTCGTGGGTCGTGATCGAACGGCCCCAATCGCCGTGAACGATGTGGCCGAGCCAGATCCCGTACTGGACATAGAGCGGTTGGTCCAGGCCGAGCTGCTGATGGATCGCGGCGATCGCCTGGGGGGTGCGGTCTTCGCCGAGGATGATCAGAGCGGGATCGCCGGGACTGAGGTGTATGAGCATGAACACGCCGACGGTGACAAGGAACGCCACCGGCACCATGAGCAGCAGGCGCCGGAGTATGTAGGCGGTCACGCCCTCTTCTCCAGCGCCTGCCTACGCGACGGTATTAGCCCTTCCAGACCTCCGCCATCCGGATCATCAGGTCGGGATAGAGCGTGAAGTTGTGAATCTTGGTGTCCGAGATCTGCGCGCTCACGCCGAACGTGGTGAACACGTAAGGCGCGTCCTGCACGATCTGCTTCTGCGCGTTGTCGTAGTCCGCTTTGCGCTTGGCCTGGTCGGCGCTGGTCCGCGCGTCGTCCAGCCACTGGTCCACCTGAGGGTTGCTGTACAGGCTGTCGTTGAAGCTTCCGCCCGTGTGCCACCACGCGTACATGTTTCCGTCCGGGTCGATGCGGCCCGACCAGTTGACGCCGCACGCCTGGAACTGGTGGTTTGCGCACTCTTGCTGGTACGTGGCGAACTCCTCGGTCTGGATCTGCATCGTGATCCCAGCCGCGCTCAGCTCCGACTGCATGAGCTGCGCCAGCTGCTGGTTGACGGGGTCGGACGTGGTCTTGAACGTAAAGGTGAAACCGGTGGCGGTGGTCTTGGCCTTGGACGCGTCGGCGTGGTCGTAGATCTTTTCGGTCGAATCGAACGCCCAGCTCGAAGGCGGGATGGGGCCGTATCCGACCACACCGATGTTGAAGTCGATGTTCTTGAGGATCGAGTACCGATCTATGGCGAGCGCCACAGCCTGCCGCTTCGCGGGATCGTTGAATGGCGGCGCTCCCGCGTTGAGCTCGAAGCCGTTGAAGCCGATAGCGGGCACGTCCTTGTAGATGAAGTTGGAGTCCGCCTTCACCGAGGCCACGTCCTTGCCCGCGATGACGCGCGCGATGTCGATGTCGCCGGTCTTCAGCGCGGACAGGATCGCGTTGACGTCGGGAATCGCCCGATACGTGACGCCGTCGAGATAGGGGAAGCCCGCCCTCCAGTAGCTGGGGTTTTTCTTGAGGGTGAGGTGGTCGTTGCGCATCCACTCGACGAACTGGAATGGACCGCTGCCCGCACCGACAGGCATAAGCGAAAAGTTGGCGCCGCCCTTCGCCACCGCGTCCATCGAAAGCATCATCCCGGCGCGGTCGACCAGGGTCGCGAGCAGCGTGGCATCGGGCTTCTTCAGGTGAAAGATGACGTGCGTGTCATCCGTGACCTCGACGCTCGTGACGCTCGCGAGGTCGGACTTGCGCCGCGACGTGCCGGCGGTCTTGTACCGATCGATGTTGGCCTTGACCGAGGCGCCGTTGAAAGGCGTCCCGTCCTGGTACTTGACCCCCGACCGCAGGGTGAACTTGTAGTTCACCGCGTCGGAAACGTCCCACTGGGTCACCAGGCCGGGCTTGATCTTGAGGGACGGGTCGGTCGTGAACAGCGCGTCGTAAATGTTGTAGAAGACCTCGCGCTCGACCAGGAGCGAGGAGTCCATCGGATCAAGCGTGTGCAGCTCGCTCTCGAGGGCGATCGTCGCGGTGCCGCCGCGCTGGGGTGTGCCCGACGTCGTGCCTCCCCCTCCGCCGCCCCCGCAGGCACCGATCAGGAGAACGGAGATAAATCCAAGGGCGACTCGTCTCATCTGAGCACCTCCCCCGCGGCCGGATCTCTGCGTCCGGTACGGAGGAATTATTAGCTGTTGTCGTGAGGTGCGGTCAAATTCGCGCTGAGTGAGCGAACGGTGGGCTTACTGAACCACCCGGAGATGCTTCGGCGCGGGGCGCCCATCGAGGCGGTCGGCGAGCGTGCGCAGCCGCCCCGCCATCCACCAGCGGAAAGTCGCGTGGGTGGGCTCGGGCACGAGGCGAGAGCGCTCCTCCGCGATGCGGACCATGGTCCGGTGGGCCTCCAGGGTCAGGCGTTCCGTGGTGTAGTGGTCCATGGCGATATTATAGTCACGCGTCTGTTTTAATAGTCAAGCAGCTAATGTAACCATCTGATAACATAGGGCGCAGCCTATGCCGGCCAGCAGTCAAATCGCGCGGCCAGCCATCCGCGTGGCCGCCTCGGCGCCCCTGGAGCTCATGTGGCTGATCCACTGGAGCGGAGCCAGCCACTCCCACCCGGACTTCCCGGTGCTCGAGGAGCTGCGTCAGCGCCGCGGCCCCGAGCTGAGGAAGGTCTGGGCCGAGCATCCGCAGTACTCGAGCGAGATGCTTGTCCTCGCCCACCGGTCGGGCACTATGTTCGACCTCGACCTGACCCGCTTCTTCAGCCGAATCGACGCCTCGATCAGCGACACGTCTCCCTTGCCCTCCCTGCTGTCCGAGAGTCCGGCCGAACGCGAGCTGACCCGCGAGCGGCTGGAGCGGCTTCGAGCAGACCCTGCCCTGCGCAAGCGGTACGTCGACGTTCTCCAGGCGCTGTGGTCTGACGTGCAGGAGGATTGGGAGGGGACCGGGCGGGCGGCCGTGACCGCGGAGGCGCAGAAGTGGTCGCGGGCCCTGGAGTCGGGCACACCCTACCGCCAGCTCCTCAGGGTCCAGCACATCTGGCCGCCGAGGCCGGAGACGGACACGTTCGCGGATGCGGCCGAGGCGGGGGGCAACCTGACGATGACGCCGTCCTGGTTCGGCGGCCACATCTCCGTCCTCGAGTTCGACGGGCAGGTCTACGTCGGGCGCGGCATGCAGGTCGGCGAGCCGTCGTTCAAGCAGGTCGCGACCGAGGTTTCCTCGCACATCAAGGCGCTGGCCGATCCGACGCGCCTGGCGATCCTCCTGCGCCTGGCACGTGAGCCGGCCTCGGTCACCGAGATTGCGCGCCAGTTCGGTCTATCGCAGCCGACGGTGAGCGCCCACGTGCAGGTGCTGCGCGAGGCTGGCCTGCTGGAGGAGAAGACCGTCGGTCGCAGCGCGCAGCTGAGCGCGAGCGAGGAGGGTCTGCACAGGATGTTCGCCCAAGCCGAGGAGTCGCTCATCCGGGCGTGGCGGCCGTAACGCGCTCCGCGACCTCTTTCAGCACCTCGTAGGGCTGAGCACCCAGCACCAGGTAACGCCGGCCGAAGACGTGCGCGGGAATCGCCTCGATGCCGACCGATAAGGCTACTCGCCGGTTCTCGTCGATCACGCTCGCGTAACGGTCTTCTTCGATGGCTCTGCGCAGCTCGGCGCCATCGAGCCCGACCGAATCCCCGATCCGGACGAGGTCGTCGACCTCCTCCAGCTTTCCGGTGCCTTCCCAGTGCGCCCTGAAAAGGGCGTGGTGCATCTCGTCGAACCTTCCCTGCTCCCGCGCGAATTCAGCGGCGCCGAGCGCGCGCCGCGAGTTGATGATCACGTCGCGCGTCTTCATGTCCAGCCCGACCGATCGCGCCACCGACTGCACGTACGTATGCATCTGCTCAGACCGAGCCCGGCCAAAGTAGGCCGCGCGCGGAATGCCCTCGACGGGCGCCTCGGGGTGCAGCTCGTAGGGCCGCCACGTCACGTGCACGAGCCCGTCGTGCTCGAGCTGTTCGACCCGGACCGAGTCGATGTAGCACCAGGGTCAAACGTAGTCGGAGAAGATGATCAGGTCCACAGGTTCCATCGGGCTTGCTCTAAGCATCCCTTAACCGGCCGGTGGCACAATGGGGATCGAGGGAGAAGGGGCCCTGAACCGGTTCCCGGAAGTACGGAACTCAGGAGGTTTGATGCCCATGGCAGACGCGAAGACATTCGTCGTGAACGCGCCCGTATGGATCGATCTTTCGAGCACGGATCCCGACGGTGCGCGCGAGTTCTACTCGAAGCTTTTCGGTTGGAAGGCCGACCCGGAGAAAGACCCCGCGGCCGGTGGCTACGCGATCGCCCGCCTCGACGGCAAGGACGTGGCCGGCATCGGTGGCACGCAGGACCCGAACGCTCCCTCGGCGTGGATGGCGTACGTCGGCACCAAGGACGCGAACGCGATCGCCAAGAAGGTCGAGGCCGAGGGTGGCAAGGTGATCGCCCCTCCGTTCGACGTCATGGACGTGGGCCGCATGGCCGTCTTCCAGGACCCGTCCGGGGCCTTCATCTCGGCCTGGGAGCCGAAGACGATGAACGGCTTCGAGGTCCAGCGCAAGCCAGGATCCTTCTCGTGGGTGGAGCTGAACTCCCGCGCCTTCGACAAGGCGGAGCAGTTCTACACGAAAGTGTTCGGCTGGACGACCAAGAAGAGCCCGATGGGAGACGGCCAGCCGGAGTACACGGAGTTCCAGCTCGGCGGCGAGAGCATCGCCGGCGGAATGGACATGAACCCCATGGTTCCGAAGGAAGTCCCGTCCTACTGGACGGTCTACTTCGGCGTGGCGGACGTAGACAAGTCGTTCGAGAAGGCGATCGGCCTGGGCGCGAAGGAATTGGTTTCGCCGCAGGACTTCCCGGGTGGTCGTTTTGCCCTCGCGTCCGATCCGCAGGGAGCGATGTTCGGGCTCCTCAGCACGGACCAGCGATAACCGCAGCCAACGACCGGCGGGCGTAACGCCCGCCGGTACCATTTTTTCGATGCCGAAGGATCCGGTTGCGGAAAGATGGTTTTCCGGCAAACCGGCCGAGCCGATCCTGCGTCGCGTCCGTGAGGTGATCCTCGGCGCGGACAAACGCATGAGCGAAGGCACGAAGTACGGAACCGTGACGTTTCAGTGCGTCGGCGATTTCGCGAGCTTCGTTCAGCACGACAAAAAGACCGTGAGCCTGATGTTCAACCGAGGCGGCATCATCCCCGGCAGTTACCCGCACATGGAGGGCGAGGGACGCGCGGTGCGCTTCATGCGCTTCGCCGACGTCGCCGAGGTCAACGCCCGAAAGGCGGAGCTGAGCAAGATCGTGGTCGCGTGGTGCAACTTGATGTCGGTGCCGAAGGGCAAGCAGAAGGTCTAATCCCGCGCGACCGAGTAGGAGACGATCCTCTCGACCTGGATCTTGCCGTGCTCGTCGAGAACCCAGGTCTGCGCTGACGGAAACCTCTTCGCGCCGAACGGGCCGCCCTCGGTGTCGACTTGATACATGATCAACGCGTTGCGCTCGTCGCCCACGGCGGCGATCACCCTCAGGCTGCCGGGCACGACCTGCATCGCGAACTGGGTCAGCCCCCGCGGCCCGTCCATGTACTCGTCGACGCCGACGAGGTGACCGGCCGGGCTGAAGAACTGCACGTCCGACGCCAGGTTGCCGCGAGCCTTGTCGAGGTCGTGGTTGGTCCATGCCTCGAGGTGAGCTCGCGCGAATGCGACTGCCCGCGACTCCATCATCCTGCCTCCTGCACGAAATCCAGCGCCTCTTTGGCCAGAGCGAGCCACCGTTTCGTCGACGTGGGGGAGAGCACGAACCATTCGCGCATCGGCTTGCGCTTGCCCGCGTCGAAGTGCGTGCCCTCGCCCGCCATGATCAGCGCGTCGACACGTTCACCCGGCAGCTTGAGCACGAGCTCGCCGCGCACGAGCATCGCGAATATCCGTCCCTGCACTTTGAGCTGACCCGACGAGCCGAAGCCTCTTCCCTCGGTGATGTGAGTGACGCCTGGCTTGCCGGCCATCTTCTCCACCAGGGCCGCGTATTTGGTTTCGGGACTCACGCGGCGTCCGCCGCGACTTGTGGTTCCACCTTCATGGCCGGCGAGCTAGCCAAAGAACTCCTTCGCAACCTGCGCGGCGACCCGCGCGTTGTTGACGACAAGCTCGACGTTGAGGTCGAGCGAGCGTCCCTCCGACAGCTCCGCCATGCGAGCCAGAAGACGCGGCGTCACCGCGGCTCCGCTCAGGTCGCCGAGATCTCCGGCGGCGCGGCGGGCCATCTCCTCGGCGCCCTCGAGGTCGTACGGCGGGGGGATCGCAACCACGACTCCGCGCGCGCCGGTCGACCATGCCGCGCGCAGCACCCGCGCGGTGTCCGTGGCGTCCTCAACACGGGCGCTGACCGCGCAGCCGCTGCGGCTTGTGTAGAAAGCCGGGAACTCGTCGGTGGTGTAGCCGAGCACGGCGACGGCGAGGCTTTCGAGGCGCTCGAGGGTGAGGCGAAGGTCGAGGATGATCTTGGCGCCCGCGCAAAAAACGGCGACCGGCGAACGCGCGATCTCCTCCAGGTCGGCTGACTCGTCCTCTGGATGGCCGCGGTGCACGCCGCCGATGCCGCCGGTGGCGAAGAAGCGGATGCCGGCGAGCGCAGCCGCGCGTACTGAGGCCGCGACCGTCGTTGCGCCAAGCCGGTTGCCGGCGATGGCAGGTCCCAGATCGCGGGAGCTGACCTTCACCGCAACACCGGACGCAAGGCTCTGCAGCTCCTCGTCGTTGAGGCCGACCTTCAGCCGCCCCTCGAGGACAGCGACTGTCGCCGGCACTGCGCCCGCCTCCCTGATCGCCGCTTCGCAGCCCCGCGCCGCCCGAAGGTTGTGGGGCGGGGGAAGACCCTGGCCGACGATCGAGGTCTCGAGCGCGACCACCGGCCGTCCTGCCTCCAGCGCGCCGGCTACCTCTGGCGCGACCTGCAGGAAATCGTTCAGCTCGGCCTGGCTCCGACGAGCGATACCGAGCGCGACGCCGCGTTCACCGCATTCTCAGCCGCCTCCACGGGCGTGGCGCCGCGCAGCCACGCGACGCAGAACGCCGCCGCAAACGCGTCGCCGGCGCCGGTCGGGTCGATCGCGTCCACATCAGGGGCGGCGATGTCGCGGCCGAACACGGTGCATCCGAGGGCGCCGCGCTTCAGCACCGGAACCTGGGCCAGGCTTTCGAGCGGCACCGCAAGCGTTTCGGCCTCTTTCTCGGTCGCAAACAGAACCTCGGGTG
>DATKFA010000379.1:0-2940 GCA_035511715.1 Candidatus Acidiferrum sp.
CCCGCACCCGGACGCAGTGCGCGTCGGTCGCGCCGCGCGCGAGAAGGATTCCGACCTCCTCGAACACCTCGCGGACCGCCGCGCCCCGGATCTCGTCGCCCCATGCCCGGTCGTCGTCGTGCACCGTGCCTCCAGGAAACACGTACGCGCCGGGCGCGAAATCTGCGCCGCCGGGGCGTTGGACCAGCAGCAGCTCCCACGGATTCGCGTCGCGCACGAGCAGCACGGTCGCGGATGGCCGCGGCGCGACGGGATCGCCCTCGTTGATCGCGGTCGGCGGCACCACGTAACTAGCATGGCTGGCTGTGGAGCTGGGGATCGAGGGTAGGGTCGCGCTGGTCACCGCCGCGACGAGGGGAATAGGTCTCGGCATCGCCAAAGTCCTCGCCGCCGAGGGCGCACACGTCGCGGTTGTCGCACGCACCCCGAACGATGTGCAGCGAGTGGCCGAATCGATCGGAGGCTTCGGCGTTGCGGCCGATCTCTTGACCGAGGAGGGCTGCAAGCACGCGGTCGAGGAGACCGAGCACGGGCTCGGGCGGATCGAGATCCTCGTCAACAACATGGGGGCTCGTGCCGGTACGTCATGGAATGACACCGGAGTCGCGGAGTTCGAGTCAGCCTTTCGCGGCAACCTCGTCGTCAGCGCTCGGATGACCGAGCTCGTCCTGGCCCCGATGATCGAGCGCGGATGGGGACGTGTCGTCGTCATCTCATCAGTGTTCGGACGTGAATGGGGCGGAGCGCCGGCGTATAACGCAGCCAAGGCAGCTGAGAACAGCTACGTGAAATCGCTGGCGCGAGAGGTCGCATCACGGGGCGTGACGGTCAATGCCGTCGCGCCCGGTTCCATCCTCTGGGAGGGTGGTGGCTGGCACAGGCGCCAGCAGGCAGACCCTGAAGGAATCGCCGAGTTCGTGCGGCGCGAGATGCCGATGGGTCGCTTCGGCACCGTCGCTGAGGTTGCCGACGTCGTTGCCTTCGTGTGCTCGACGCAGGCGAGCCTGCTGACCGGGGCGTGCATCCCCGTCGACGGCGGCCAGGGGCGATCGATCATCTGATGCGCGCCCCAGCCGCCATCATCGTTCTCCTGTTCGCCGCCTGCTCGCCTTCGACCCCTCCGCAGCACCACTCGAGCGCCGTCCATCTGACCGGCTCGTTGGGCAAGGCCGGCTACGAGATCCAGGCGCCCGCGGACTGGAACGGCACGCTGTTCCTCTACAGCCACGGCTACGTCGCGCCGAGCTCGAGCAACTCTGCGACGGCCGTTCCCGATGACAAGGTCCGGACATGGCTTCTGGGCCAGCACTTCGCCGTCGCGGGCTCTGGATACAGCACAACAGGGTGGGCGGTCGAGGACGCGTTCAAGGACCAGATCGCGCTGCTCGATTACTTCACGACCAGGGTCGGCAAGCCCAAACGCGTGATCGCCTGGGGTCACTCGCTCGGCGGGATCATCACCGCGGGTCTCGTGCAGCTGTATCCGGATCGATTCGTCGGCGCTATGCCGATGTGCGGAGTGCTCGCCGGGGGCGTCGCCACCTGGAACCTCGAGCTGGACGCGGCATACGCGTTCAAGACTCTGCTCGCACCCACGTCGGGGCTTCAGGTGGTGCACATACCGCAAGGCAGCGCCAACCTCGACCTGGCCGAGTCGATCTTCACGACAGCGACGCAGACGCCGCAGGGTCGTGCCCGGCTGGCGCTCGTCGCGGGCCTTGTCGACCTGCCGGGTTGGTTCGACCCGACCAAGAAAGCACCGCTCGCGGGCGACTACGCCGGGCAGCTTCAGGGCCAGGAGGTGTGGGAGGCGCGCGCCGATTTCCCGTTCGCGTTCCAGTACCGAAGCGAGCTCGAGTCGCGCGCCGGAGGCAATCCATCCTGGAATCAAGGGGTCGATTACGCGCAGCTGCTGGCCGCGTCGCCCGACCGCGCCGAGGTCGCAGCCTTTTACCAGCAGGCGGGGCTCGACCTCAACGGCGACCTGCGAACGCTCAACGCGGGGGCGACGATCAAGGCCGATCCCGCTGCGGCGCAGTACCTCGAGCGCTACATCAGCTTCGACGGACGGCTCCAGGTTCCGGTGCTTTCGGTGCACACGGTGGGCGACGGCCTGGTGATTCCCGCGAACGAGGCGGCCTACGCGGCCGTGGTGTCAGGGGCGGACAAGGGCGGCATGCTGCGCCAGGTCTTCGTCAATCGCGCTGGACACTGCGCGTTCACGCCAGCCGAAACCATCGCCGCGTTCCAGGCGCTCCTGAAGCGGATCGACACCGGCGGCTGGGACGACGCCTCACTGCAGCCCGATCCGCTGAATTCCGCCGCCGCCGACCTGCGGCCCGGCGCGAGCACGATCTTCGGGTTCCAGTTCGACCCGTCCTTCATCACATATGCGCCGGCGCAGTACCCGCGGCCTTTCTCGCGGGGCCAGCAGATCCCCACATGAGGTTCCGCGCCACGCTGCTTTCAGACCCGACGGGTACCGGCACCTACGTGGCCGTGCCGCCGGACGTCAAGGCCGCGCTCGGCCTCAAGGGCCGGCCCAAGGTCCACGCAGTCGTCGCCGGTCACCCGTATCGAGGCTCGCTCATGCCGACCGGGGACGGCACGTTCTGCCTCGGCGTCCTGAAGACGATCCAGCTGGCTGAGGGTCTCAAGCGAGGGGACACGATCACCGTCGAGCTCGAGCTGGACACCGCACCACGGGTCATCGATCCCCCGCCCGACCTGGCCGCGGCGCTGCGGCGCGACAGGGGGGCCGCTGTTTCCTGGCAGGGCCTTTCCTACACGAACAAGCGCGAGATCGCGCGCAGCCTCGAGGAGGCAAAGAAACCGGACACCCGCGAGCGCCGCCTTGCCGCGGCGCTAGAGAGGCTTCGCTCGCGGTGAATCGTGTTCAGGGCGAGCTGATCGGGTTCGCGCCGAGCTGTCCCGCGATCA
>DATKFA010000380.1:0-4310 GCA_035511715.1 Candidatus Acidiferrum sp.
TCCGACCGGATGAAGAGCCGGTTCGGCCGCAGGCGTCAGCTCGTCGTTGCCGGCGTGTTGGTGGCCCTTGTCGGTCAGGCCGCGCTGGCGGCGTCCACGCCGCTGTTCCTTTTCATCGCCGGCCTCGTGATCGTCGCGATCGGCACCAACGTCGTGACCGCGTCCTACCAGGGACTACTGCCTGACCTGGTCAGCGTGTCGCAGCGGGGCGCGGCGTCGGGATGGCTCGGATTCATGACGCTGATCGGAAGCGTCGGCAGCCTGGCAGCCGCCGGGGCGCTGCTCGGCAACGTGTCGCCCGGCCCGACCCTCGCGGCCGCGGTGTCCCACGGCGCGTTGCTCTTTTACATCCTGGCCGCGGTTGTTCTCGCGCTGTCCGCCGCGGTCACTGTGCTGGGGATCGAGGAGAGGCCGGCGCCCTCCGGGCCGCCTCACCCGTGGATGGAGCTCCTACGCCATCAGCCGTTTCGCGTCGTGTTCGCCGCCAGGGCCTTGGTGATGATCGGCCTCACGCTGTTCCTCACCTACATCGAGTACTACCTGGCGGCGACCAACGGGGCGACCGCGTTCGTGGGCGCGACGGTCGCGATCGCTCTGCTCGCTCTGTTCGGTGCGTTGGTCAGCTCGCTTGCGTTGGGCATCGCGTCGGACCGCGTGCCGCGCGTGCGGATAGTCATCGCGGCCAACCTCGCGATGGCCGCGGCGGCGTGGATCTTCGTGTTCGCGCCGGCGCAGTTTCCGCTCGCGCCGCTCGGGATCCTGTTCGGGCTTGGCTACGGCGCGTACCTCAGCGTCGACTGGGCGCTCGCGATCGATTCGTTGCCTGGCCGGGCCAGCTCGGCCCGGGACCTGGGCATCTTCACCGTGTCCATCAACCTGCCGAGCCTCATCGCTCCCGCGCTGGGGGGCGTGGTGATCGTCGTCGCCAACGCCGCGGGGATCGGCTCGATCGCATATCGACTGGTGTTTTCGCTCGCCGCCGTCTCATTGCTGCTCGGCGTTGTCGTCATCCGGCGGCTTAGGGTGGCGTGATGTCCGGGCTGAGATGGCGGGCGTTTCAGCGGGTGCCCTGGGTCTGGTCGACGTGGGAGCGCATCTGGCTCCGCTTCCATCCCGTCATACCCATAGCCGATGGCTCGCTGTTTGCGGTGCGCCGGGTCGGGAAGTCGCTGGAGCTGCACCTCGACAGCGCGGCGCTAGACCGGATGCGGCGCGGGCCTGGGTACTCGACGTTCCGCGCGGTCCACCGGATGCGCGAGGACCTGGCCGCGCTCGCCGCCCGGCTGAGGCGAGGTGATTTCCCCGGTGTTGAAGAGGTGGGCGGCAAGACGCTGATGGGCGAGGCCGGCGCCGTCCTCGGATTTCACACCAGGGTCGCGAGGCGAAACCTCGGGAATGCGTTCCAGCAGTACTTCCAGGTCGGCCTCGATGCGGTCCATCACCCGCTCGGACTGCGCGCGAACGCGAAGCGAAGGTGGCCGGTCGAGATCTGGATGACGACGGAAGAGCTGCTGGAGCGCTATCCCAAGAAATCGGAGAGATCGAGCGTCGCTCGATAGACGCGTCGCGCGGGTCCGGACTGCACGAGGTCGCCGTCGGCCTCGCGGCGCACCGCCAGCTCACCTCCAGGCATGACGACGGTCACCTTCGCATCGACCAGGCCCCGGCGCATGCACGCCGCCGCGACGGCGCTCGCGCTCGTTCCCGACGCCAGTGTGTAGCCCGCGCCTCGCTCCCAGATCTCCGCGCGGATGCGCGCCCGATCCATCGGTTCGCACAGCTGGACGTTGGTGCGCTGCGGGAATGCGGGGTGCACCTCGAGGTGCGGGCCGAGCTCGAGGCATCGCTCCTTGGTGACCGGTTGCCCGAAGACGACGCAGTGCGGGTTCCCGACCGACACGAGCACCGCCTCGACTCTGCCGGCCGGCGTGTCGAGATCGACATGCTCGGGCTCGCCGTCGAACATCGCCGGCAGGTCGGCAGCTCGGAACGACGGCCGTCCGATATCGAGCTCGGTGACGACCTCCGCGCCATCGCGGGACAGGACGCGTACGGCGTTCGCCCGGTCGGCCGTGCGGAGCTCGAAAGAGTCGCCGGCGCCGTGCTCGAGGACGGCGTGGGCCGCGGTGATGCGCAGCCCGTTGCCGCTCTTCTGAGCCTCGGAACGGTCCGGGTTGAAGATCCTGACGGTCATGGCGAGGTGGTCGAAGGCAAGCAGCCCGTCCGAGCCGAGGCCGCGATGCCGGTCGCAGAGGGTGGGTAGGAGCGCGACGAGGTCGTCGAGCGGACCAGGCAGGTCGAGGATCAAGTAGTCGTTACCGAGGGCCTGGTACTTCAGCAGGGTTACTTGCGACACTGTCGCAAATTGTCAGGAATTGACGGCGCTTCCTGTCTGTTACCTACAATTGAGCGTCGATGCGGGACCTCATATGGCCTGCCCAGCGTTTGACCCACATCCCGGCCTGCTTCTGTAGCTAGTCCCGGTCGTCTGCTCGCGGCCTGACCGGTCGCGCCCATTCGATCGAATCGTTTCTCCGAACCAATCAATCGGTCGTTCCGCATTTTCTGGAGGAGTTGGAATTGAGCTCACAAACACAAACGAAGGCATTGGTCAGCACAGACTGGATCGCCGAGCACGCCAAAGACCCAGGCCTGCGGCTCGTGGAGGTCGACGTCGACCCGAGCAACTACGAGAAGGGCCACATCGAGGGCGCGGTCGGCTGGAACTGGAAGAAGGACCTCCAGGACCAGGTGGCGCGCGACATCGCGCCGAAGCAGGCGCTCGAGGAGCTGCTTGGCAAGAGCGGCATCACGCCTGACACGACGATCGTCCTCTACGGGGACAACAACAACTGGTTTGCGGCCTACGCCTACTGGGCGCTGAAGTACTACGGCCACGACAAGGTCCAGCTGGTCGACGGCGGGCGGGTCAAGTGGGAGAAGGAAGGCCGGGCGTACAGCACGGACGTGCCCGGCTACGCCGCGACGGGCTACCGCTTCAAGAGCTCGCCCAACGAGCACATTCGCGCCTACCGCGACCAGGTGCTCGGCAAGATCGGCAAGGCGGCGCTGGTCGACGTTCGCTCGCCGAAGGAGTTCTCAGGCGAGCTGCTCGCACCGGAGAACCTCCCGCAGGAAGGCGCCCAGCGCGGCGGCCACATCCCGACCGCGGCGAGCATCCCGTGGGCGACCGCCGTCAACGCCGAGGACGGCACCTTCAAGAGCAATGACGAGCTCAAGGAGATCTACGGCGGCAAGGGCGTCGTCTCGAACAAGGAAGTGATCGCGTACTGCCGCATCGGTGAGCGCTCGGCGCACACGTGGTTCGTCCTGCACGAGCTGCTCGGTTATCCCGACGTGAAGAACTACGACGGGTCGTGGACAGAGTGGGGCAGCTCCATCAGGGTGCCGATCGAGAAGTGAGCGCAGCCTCGCCGCAGGTCGTCGACCACTCTGCCCTGAAGGTCAACCAGACCGGGATCATCGTTACCGTGCTCGTGACCTTCTTCGGGAGCTTCTTCTCACTGTCATTCCTGGCGCTGATCCCGCTGCTGGGGATCGTGCTGCTGCTCGGCACGTTCGTACCGCAGCTGGCGCTGTTCAAGCAGATCTACTTCAAAGTCCTCAAGCCGGCCGGCCTCGTCAAGCCGCGTCCGGTCCAGGACCGCCCGGAGCCGCACAACTTCGCGCAGGGGTTGGGCGGCGTCTTCCTCGGCATCGCGTCGGCGCTGATTTTCGTCACGCCGATCGCAGCGATCACGCTGGCGCTGCTGGTTGCCGCGCTGGCGTTCGTCAACCTGGCGTTCGGCTACTGCGTTGGCTGCCAGATCTTCTTCCAGCTCGAAAAGCGAGGTCTGGTCCGAGCTTGAGTCCGCAGCTGTGGGCACTGGCGGTGGCGGGCATCATCGTGCTCGCTGTCGCGGGCCTGGAGGCATTTCGGGGGTGGCGCGCGCGGCGGTTGTCGGCTGGGGTGACCGCCGCACCATCGTCCGATCCCTACATCCTCTATTTCACCGGCGACAGCTGCAGCGTCTGCCGCACCCACCAGGAGCCGGCGCTGGCGCGGCTGGGTGATGTTCGGATCGACAAGGTGGACGCGGTCGAAGATCGCGCGCTCGCCGACCTCTTCCACGTCTACACGCTGCCGACCACCGTGGTGATGGCCGCCGACGGCAGCGCCCTTCACGTGAACTACGGCTACGCGCCCGCGACCAAGCTCGAGCGCCAGCTGGCCGAGGCGCGCGGCGCCGGGCTGAGGACCGCCGCTACCGCTTAACCTGAGACGGTGATCCGGGGGGTCGCCGCGCTCG
>DATKFA010000381.1:0-2283 GCA_035511715.1 Candidatus Acidiferrum sp.
TGTCGTCGTCGCCGCCCTACTCGCCTCCGTCCCGCTTGTGTTCGACCCGGACGTGGTGCAGAAGCTGACGACGCTCTTGATCCTCGTGCTGCTCGCCGCGATGTGGAACGCGCTTGCCGGCTACGGCGGTCTTCTCTCGGTGGGACAGCAGGCATTCATCGGCATCGGCGCCTACGGGACCGTTTTCTTCGCCAACAACGGCGTCACGCCGTACCTGGCGATGCTCTTTGCCACCGTTCTGGCCGGCGTAATCTCGCTGCCCATATCGCTCTTCGCCCTGCGCCTGCGGGCGGCGCAGTTCGCGATCGGCATGTGGGTCATCGCCGAGGTGATCTCGATCCTCGTCCGTCTCGACAAGAACCTTGGGGCCGGCACCGGCATCTCGCTGATCCAGCTCAATCAGTACCTCCCCAACTTTCGTCAGGCGTACACGTTCTGGCTGGCCCTGGCCTTCGCGATCGTGTTCATCGCGGCGCTGTTCTTCCTGCTCAGGTCACCGTTGGGGACCTCGCTGCAGGCGATCCGCGATGACGAGGACGCAGCCCGCTCCCTGGGTGTGCACGTGGCTGCGCGGAAGCGCCTCCTTTTCGTGCTCGCGGGATTCGGTTGTGGCGCGGCCGGCGTGCTGATCGTCGCCAACACGCTGTTCATCGAGCCCGGCTCGGTCTTCAGCGTGCAGTGGTCGGCCTACATGATCTTCATGGTGCTGGTGGGTGGGCTCGGGACATTCGAGGGTCCGATCCTCGGCGCGATCATCCTGTTTGCGATCCTGCAGACGACGGTGAGCCAGGGAGGCCCGTGGTACCTCGTCGGGCTCGGCACCACCGCCGCCCTGTTCGCGCTGTTGCTGCCGCGCGGCCTGTGGGGAACCATCGAGGCGAGGCTGGGGTTGCGCCTGCTGCCCGTCGGTTATCGAGTGGTGGAGGCAAAGCGTGCAGAGCCCGCCTGAGGACCTGATGCAGCACCCTGGACACCTGATGCGCCGGGCCGTGCAGGTCATGAACCTTCTCTGGGACGAGGAGGTTTCGCACACCATCACCTCGCCCCAGTTCGCGGCGCTGAATGCGCTCTACACCGAGCCTGACCTCGACCAGCGGACGCTTGGCCAGAGGATCTCGCTCGATCGCTCGACGATGGCCGAGGTCGTATCCCGGTTGTGCGATCGCGGTCTCATCCGCACCGAACGGGACCGGCGCGACGGGCGGCGCAAGACGATCGCGCTCACGCCCAGGGGATTGCACGCCGTGCAGCACCTGATCCCGCGCACACACGCGATGACGGACCGCCTGGTGGGCTCGCTTGCCTCTCGGGAAAGGGAAGAGCTGCTGCGCCTTCTGACCGAGGTCGTCCGCGCGAACGAGCGTGCCTCTAGGCCGTGATCGACTCACGCAGGGCTGTAGCCAAGTCTTCGCTGTTGGCCACCCAGCCGAAGAAGGTCTGGACGTTGAAGACGGTCGCCTTCTGAATCTCCGCCGACCCGGCGGGCATCGTCGCGTCTTCGATCAACACCGGCCAGTATTCGAGGAAGTAGGCGTCGCGGATCGTCGACTCCACGCAGACGTTCGAAGCGATTCCGACGAAGAACAGATTGCGAATGTTCCGGCTGCGCAGGAACGAGTCGAGCGAGGTGCCGTGGAATCCGCTGTACCTCGACTTGACGATGACCGGGTCGGCGGGCCGCGGCTCGAGCTCGTCGACGATCTGAAAATCCCACGTCCCAAAGGTCAGGAGCTTGCCCCGCAGCTCCGGCCGCTCGCGCATCAGGCAAAGCGCCAGCTCCTTCTGCGGATTCGGTGAATCGATCCCGCCTGCGGTCGACAGGTCGGGCGGATAGCCGATCGTGAGGTAGACGATCGGCAGGCCGGTCCGCCGGGCCGCCTCGATGACCATCCGGGCGTTGGCGATCACGTCCCGCGCCGGCCGCACGTCGATGCCGGCGAGGTCGAGCATCCCGCCGGGCGAGGCGAATGCGTTCTGCATGTCCACCACCACCAGCGCGGTTCGGTCCAGGTCGAGCGTGATCGCGCCCGGCGCCGCCGGCAGATCGATGGCTCGCATCAGCTCGGCACGCGCACGATCCGCCGTGACTTCAGCTCCGAGCGCGGAAGCGCGCCGGACGGGACCACGCGGCACTCGAGCCGTACCCCCAGCGCCTGCCGCAGGTCAGCCTCGAGCCGGTCCGCCGAGAACGAGTCGGTGGAAATCTCTACGAGCACTGTCACCTCGTCCATCTGGCGCTCACGGCGATGCTCGATGACGAACTCGCTGACCTCCGGATGGCGG
>DATKFA010000382.1:0-2753 GCA_035511715.1 Candidatus Acidiferrum sp.
GTCGACCTCTCGCTCGGTCAGACCAGCGGGTGGCGCAGCGCGGACGTCAGGGTGGCCGGCCACGTCGAGGATGGCGTTGACGGCGGCTCTATCGAACCGCCCAGCATCAGCCTCTTCGACGATGATTCGCACCGCGCGCTCCGGATCGTAGGCGGGACGGTGAGGCCGCGGCTCTAGCAATGCCTGGTAAACGTCCGCCGCAGCCAGTAGCCGCGCCGCCATGCCCGCGTTTTGCGGCGGCCCGCCGCGCGGATAGCCTCCGCCGTCTAGGCGTTCGTGGTCTGCGGCCGCGAGCCGCGCCAGAGCGCGCCAGGGCGCGGCGGCCTGCAAGACCCGCTCGGTGAACCACGGATGCGCCCGCACCTGGTCCCATTCGCCCCTGTCGAGCGGACCGGGCTTGTCCCAGATCGCGTTCGAGATGCTCACGCGGCCGAGATCGTGCAGCCAGCCGGCCATCTCGACGGCCTCGATCTCGGTCGCTGCCAGTCCCAGGCCAGCCGCCCCGCGACGCGCCAGCTCCGCGACCTTTCGCGAGTGGCCGAGCGTGAAGGTCGACTTGAGATCGGCGAAGTCGGCCAGTACCAGCGCAACCTCGCGACCGCTCTCGACGGTGCGGTGGGGTCGAGGCTCGGCATCGAGGAGCCCGACCAGCATCGCGTTTGCGCGCGCAGGCGCGAGGATTTCGTCCTGATCGTCGAGGCGGTCGCCCGGCAGGCGCGCTGATCGACCAGGCAGCAGAGCTGCTCGACGGCCGGGCGCGGGCCGCACGCGGCTCTAACGGGCTACCGGCGGCGGAGTAGCGGCGCTGATCGTCCACTCCCCGTTCTCATCCTCGGACACCGAGCGGATCGGAACAACGCGCGTCCAGTTGCGCCCTTCGAGGTCGACGGCGTCGAAGATCCATTGGTCTCCGACGCGGCGGCGATCGATTGTCCTGAACCAAGGGGGAGTCGGCTTCGTGGTCATCTGTCTACCCTGCTCGCGCCGTGCGGAACGCCAGAAGGAGCAGGCGCAGCGGGTCCAATCCAGACTGCGACAACGGGTGGACCTGCCTCGCGCAGCGCTGCTACGACACGCGCAAGAGTGCCGCCCTCACGCATCCGGGTCAGCAGGTGACGCCCGACCGGGTCCGCCAGGAAGTGGAGCACCAGCAGGAGCAGCACATGCGGCGCATCGAAAAAGACATGGAGGGCGAAGGCGCGCCCGCCAGCCGATGAAGCCCTCGCTTGGCCTCTTCCTCGCGCTGTTGTCGTGCGTGATGCTGCCAGCGCTGGAAGCGATCACGCAGAAGCGCGTCCGCGCGATCGCCGGGAGCGCGACGTTGTTTTACCTGCCCGAGGCTAACATCGTGGCAGGTCCGATGCTCGGCGATCGCGCACGACGCGATCGAGATCCGGCGCTCCCAGCGATCGTCTACAACTATGGAAAGTCGTGGGTTTAGGTCCAAGATACCGCAGCGTTTCGGTTGGCCACGTGGTCGCGCTTCGTCGTGGCCGTTTCCATCAAGCAGTTGACGGCAATGTTTCGGACGCCAGGCGTCTGGGCGGATCTGCGGTGACCGCTAGGCGACGTAAGCCGCGGCCAGTGCAAGGAGTGAGTGGTCGTCGGCAACCGCGGTGTCGAGGACGAGGCGGTCGTCGACCCATGGGTCCGTCTCGGTCCTGCGACGGAGGACATCCGACCACGACACCGCGTAGAAGCCAGGGATGTTCACGCCACGGGCCTCGATGCGAGCGCGATGTACGGCATCGACGGTGCACACGACCTCGATCCAGCGGAGTTTTACGCGTTGTCGTGCCGCGAGATCGCGCCACATCTGCCGCCCCGGCTCGACGTAGTTTGCTGCATCAATCACTACGGTGAGCCCGAGCTCGAGCTGCTGCTCGGCGAGAGTCTCCGCCACAACATATGCCGCGAGTCCGGTTGGTTGATTGGGGTCGATGCCGGCATGCCAGAGGGCGGCCTCGATCGGATCGACCGACAGAACGGGTGCGCGCAAAGAACGTCCGAGCGTCCGCGCGAGGGTGCTCTTCCCAGCACCCGGTAGTCCGCAGAATGCGATCAACATGAGGCCATGATGCCCGAACGGCCGGCGCTCCGCGTTGATTCAATCTCGACGGCGGTGCACTTTAAGCTGCTTCGGCGAGGATAATCAGGTGACCGGTCGATGGACGCGCATCGCTGACCGGCTCAAGGTGGTGGTCCACGATCCTGAAGCCAGAGGCGCGAAGGAGATGTAGTGACTGCGCCTTAGGCTGGGCGTCGTAGTAGATAGGAGCGCCAATAAGGTCAGTGAAGATCTCGCCTTCCGTCTCGGAGGCGGCCGCCAACGTGAGCAGGAACGAGGCACGTTCGCCCAGCCACGTGCGAAGGCGGGCGAAGACGCGGGCGTGCTCCTGCCGCGGCACATGCCAGATCGAATCGAATGCGATCGCGGCGTCGAACGCCGCCGGCGCGAATTCAACCTCGGCGAGATCAGCTCGCACGAGAGCCGCGCCAGGACATAGCGCGCGCGCTTCTCGAAGACTGCTGCGTGAGAAATCGACTCCGACCGCTCGACATCCCCGCGCGACCAGGTTGGTCAGGATGGGAACGCCAACGCCGCAGCCGAGATCGAGGACGCGCGCATCGCTCGGTAGCGCAGCCAGAAAACGATCGACCCACGTCCGCTCAGCCTCGCGTCCGCAGCTCCTCATTTACGCGAGGCGATGTACATGCTGCGCGCGGCTTCGAGCAGGCAAATGAAGGTCTTG
>DATKFA010000383.1:0-4010 GCA_035511715.1 Candidatus Acidiferrum sp.
GCGATGCGAGTCGAGAAGTTCGCGGACATCGCGCCGGCCTTCGACGCCGCCGAGCGGACTCGCGGCCCGTTCCTCATCGACTTCCGGATCGACCCCGAGGCCAACGTCTACCCCATCGTCCCGCTCGGCAAGTCGCTCAACGAGTTCTGGGAGATGCCGGAGAAATGACAAGCCCCACCGGCGGCGTCGCCGCCACCTCCCCACAAGTGGGGAGGAGTGAGAAGGTGCGGGTCCTCTCGCTGCTGGTCGAGGACGGTCCCAACACGCTGACCAAGGTCGCCGGCGCGATCCGGCGCCGCGGCTTCCACGTGCGCGGGATCTCGGTCGGCCCGGCGCGCGAGGCAGGCCAGTCCCGGATCACGCTGGAGATCGACCACGGGCACGCGGAGGCGGACCAGGTGCGCAAGCAGCTCGAGCGAGTCGTCGAGGTGCTCGAGGTCGAAGACCTCACCGAAAACGCCGTGCACACTCGCGAGCTGGTCGTCGCGAAGGTCGCGGGTTCCGAGCTCAACGGGCTTCTGGAGCGCGGCGCCAAAGTTCTGATGCAGGGCGCCGACGGCACGACCGTCGAATTTTCTGGAGAAAGCAAAGAGGTCGGCGAATTCGTCGACGAGCTGGCCCGGCATGGAGTCGTCGACGTGGTCCGATCGGGACCCGTCGTGATGAGGAGAACCGCATGAAGATCCACTACGAGGACGACTGTCCGCCGCGGCTTGACGAACCGGTTGCTGTGATCGGATACGGCAGCCAGGGACGCGCCCACGCGCTCAACTTGCGCGATTCCGGTGAGGACGTTCGCGTCGGTCTCTACCCCGGCAGCAAGTCGATCGAGCGCGTCGAGGCCGATGGGCTGCGTGCGGTGCCGGTCCCGGAAGCCGTGTCGGAAGCGACGGTCGTCATGGTCCTGACGCCCGACGCGGGGCAGGGCAAGCTGTTCCGCGAGTCGGTCGAGGCGCACCTGCGGCCGCGAGCGATGCTCATGTTCGCGCACGGGTTCTCGATCCACTTTGCGCAGATCAAGCCGAACCAGGACATCGACGTGGCGATGATCGCGCCCAAAGGCCCGGGCCACCTCGTGCGCAGCACGTACGTAAACGGCCAGGGCGTGCCGGCGCTGATCGCGGTCTACCAGGACGCGACGGGGAAGGCCTGGCCGCGCGCGCTCGCTTACGCGCGCGCTCTCGGCGCCGGACGCGCGGGCATCCTCGAGACGACGTTCAAAGAGGAGACGGAGACCGATCTCTTCGGCGAGCAGGCGGTGCTTTGCGGCGGCGTGGCGAACCTCGTCAAGACCGGCTTCGAGACGCTGGTCGAAGCGGGGTACCAGCCCGAGCTCGCGTACTTCGAGGTTTTGCACGAGCTGAAGCTCATCGTCGACCTGATGTATCGCGGCGGCCTTGGCTTCATGCGCTACTCGGTCTCGGACACGGCGGAGTACGGCGACTACGTCTCGGGACCGCGTGTCATCGACGAGCACGTGCGGACGCAGATGCGCCAGGTGCTGGCCGAGATCCAGGACGGAACGTTTGCCGAGCGGTGGCTCGACGAGAACTCAAACGGAAGGGAGGGATTCCTCGCCATGCGCCGCAAGGACGCGGATCACCAGATCGAGCAGATTGGGGCCGAGCTGCGGTCGATGATGACCTGGCTGGAGCCGGTAGAGAAATGAGGGATACATCACCGGACCGCGTATTCATCTTCGACACGACCCTGCGCGACGGAGAGCAGTCGCCGGGATTCCACCTCGACTCCAATTCCAAGCTCCGCATCGCGCGGCAGCTGGAGAAGCTCGGTGTCGACGTCATCGAGGCCGGCTTCCCGATCTCGTCGCCGGGCGATTTCGAGGCATGCCGCCGCATCGCCCGCGAGATCCGCGGCGCGACGGTCACCGCGCTCGCGCGCGCCGTGCGTGAGGACATCGATGCGGTGTGGGGCGCGATCAAGGACGCCGAGGACCCCCAGATCCACATCGTCCTCTCGGTTTCGGACGTGCACATCCAGCGCAAGCTGGGCATGACGCGTGAGCAGGTTCTGCAGCGCGGCAGGGAGATGGTCGAGTACGCGCGCTTCCTGTGCGAAAAGGTCGAGTACTCGCCGGAAGACGCCGGCCGGGCGGACCCCGACTACCTGATCGAAACCGTGGAGACGATGATCGCAGCCGGCGCAAACGTAATCAACATCCCGGACACCACCGGCTACTGCCTGCCCTACGAGTTCGGCGAGCTGGTGCGCCGCGTCATCAACGAGGCACGCGGGAGCGAGAAGGCCCTGTTCTCCATCCACTGCCACAACGACCTCGGGCTCGCGGTCGCAAACACACTGGCCGCGCTGGCCGCCGGCGCACGCCGGGTCGAGTGCACGATCAACGGGATCGGGGAGCGGGCCGGCAACACGTCCCTGGAAGAGGTGGTGATGCTGCTCAAGGTCCGGCAGGCGAAGCTCGGGCTCGAGTGCGGCATCGAAACGACGGAGATCACGCGCACCTCGCGGCTGGTCTCGGAGCTGACCGGCACGCCGGTGCAGCCGAACAAAGCCGTGGTGGGAGCGAACGCGTTCGCTCACGCCTCTGGTATCCACCAGGACGGCGTCCTGAAGGACCGACTGAACTACGAGATCATGAAGCCCGAAGACGTAGGTCTGGCCGACTCCAGGATCGTGCTCACCGCGCGCTCGGGGCGGCACGCATTCCACCACCGCCTGGACCGGCTCGGCATCACGCTCTCGGACGCCCCCAAGGCCGATGCGGCGTGGCAGCGGTTCCTCCAGCTGGCCGACACCAAGAAAGAGGTCACCGACGAGGACCTGCGCAAGATCGCGGCGATGTCGGAGAGCAACGGCCACGAGGGCAACGGCCACCCGCCGGTGACCGACCAGCTGTCTGACCACAACCACGTCGCGGACACGCTTCGCCACTTGATCTTCGGTTGAGAGTTGGGTACCAGGGGGAGCCTGGCGCCTACTCGGACGAGGCGGTAAGCGCTCTCTTCCCGGACGGGCAGGCAACCGGCTTCCCGACCTTCCGCCTGACGTTCGACGCGCTCGAGATGGGCGCGGTCGACGCTGCGGTACTGCCGGTCGAGAACTCGAGCGCCGGTGTCGTGCAGGAGGTGTCCGATCTCCTGTGGGAGCTGCCTGGGTTGCGAATCGTGCGGGACCACGTGCAGCCCGTACGGCACTGCCTTCTCGGATGGCCGGGTCCGGTGGAGCGCGCGCTGTCGCACCCGCAGGCGCTTGCCCAATGCGAGCGCTACCTTCACTCGCGGCAGATCCGTCCGGTCGCGTTTAACGACACAGCGGGCGCTGCGCGTGCGGTCGCCGAGCAGCGCCAGCCCGGTACCGCAGCCATCGCGAGCAAGGCGGCGGCGGCGCGCTACGGGCTGTACGTCCTGGCGGAGTCGATCCAGGACGATTCCGAGAACCGAACGCGCTTCGTCGTCGTCGAGCGCGGCGAGCCAACGCGACCGGCCAAAGCGTCTTCGTCCTCACAGAAATGGAAGGGATCGATCGCCTTCGTCACCGCACACCGGCCGGGAAGCCTGGCGCACGCTCTCGATTGCTTTGCGCGGCGGGGCGTGAACCTGACGAGGCTCGACAGCCGCCCGATGATGGGCAGGCCATTCGAGTACCGGTTCTACCTTGACTTCTCACTCAACGGTGAGGCCACCGCGCCTGCGGATGCGGAAGCCGCGCTGAGCGACCTGGAGGAGGCGGCGGCTCAGATCAAGCTGTTTGGGACCTACCCCGCGGCATAAAAAACCCCCTCCCTGAAGGGGTGTGTGATCAGGGAGAGGGAACAACGGGGAGGGGTACAGGCCGCGGCGGGAAGCACTCTGACCGCGGCCTGTCGTACGAGGAGTCTAACTTAACAACGTTAAGTATTTGGAGGCTTAGCGGTATTTCAGGCGGCGCGGTCCGTGAACTGAACAATGACCCTTCCGGGGCCCTGCTCAACTTCTGGTTTCCGATACAGTCACCGACGTGACGAGCGGCAGTCCTGACGCATCAGTTGC
>DATKFA010000384.1:0-4530 GCA_035511715.1 Candidatus Acidiferrum sp.
GAGTGGGTGAAGATCGCCGCCGACTCGTCGATCAAGAACCTGAGCGCGGAGGCGGCGAGCACGTGGCACGGCATCGATCCTTCTGGTTTCAACGCCAAGGTCGAAGAGGCCCACGCTCGGAGGCAGCTTTTCATCAGCGAATGCGGCGACATGTATCGCATCGACGGCTGGCTCGAGCTTGAGGCCGGCGCCGTGGTCAAGGCCGCCATCGATAAGCTCGCTCGTCCTCTGGGCGCCATCGACGACAGATCACCGAAGCAGCGACGCGCTGACGCGGTTGTCGAGATGGCAATGGGGAATCAGGTGGCGCAGATCAGCGTGCACACGACGATCGAGGGCCTGAAGGACGAGGTGGGCGCGGCCGCTTCACAGCTGGAAGAGGGAACGCCTATCTCCAGCAAGACCGTTCAGCGGATGGCGTGCGACGGGACGCTGCACCGAGTTCTGAAGGCCGACTCGATGGTGATCGACGTAGGTCGCGCGAAGCGGGTGGCGCAGCCAGCGCAGTGGCGGGCGCTCAAGGCTCGACACAAGACGTGCGGCGCCCCGGGGTGCGACCGGCCGATTGGAATGACCCAGGCTCACCACGTCGATTTCTGGGAAGACGGCGGTCGTACGAACCATCGAAGGATGTTGCCGCTGTGCCACTACCACCACCGCCTCGTTCACGAAGGCGGGTGGCAGGTGGTGCTGGCGGGAAGCCGCGTGGACTTCATTCCGCCGGAACGGCCCGTGATGATCCGGCGCCGGTGGGGTGAGAGACGCTGGGCCGCGTAATGCCGCTCTATTAGGATTCGATTCGTGGCCACCACCGCAATCAGGTTCGCTGAGCGAATGTCACGGCTTGGCACGGAGGGCGCCTTCGAGGTCCTCGCGCGGGCAAGGAAGCTCGAGGCCGAGGGAAAGCACATCGTGCACCTCGAGATTGGCGAGCCGGACTTCGCCACGCCCGACAACATCGTGGAGGCCGGGATCAGCGCGATGCAGAACGGCTACACGCACTACACGCCTGCAAGCGGCATCCGCGAAGCCCGGGAGGCAGTTGCGGGATTCGTCACGCGGACTCTGCAGACCGAGGTTGACGCGGACGATGTGGTGCTCGTGCCAGGATCCAAGAACGTCCTCCTGTTCACGCTGCTCGCCTGCATCGAGCCCGGCGATGAGGTCATCCTGCCCGACCCCGGCTACCCGGCCTACGCGTCGCAGGTCAGCTTCATCGGGGCCATACCGAAGACGGTCACCCTGCGGGAGGACAAGAGCTTCCGCATGGACCTCGATGAGCTCGCGTCGTTGGTGGGGCCGAAGACGCGGATGCTGATCATCAACACGCCGCAAAACCCGACCGGCGGAGTGCTGACGGAGGAGGACGTCGACTTCGTGTGCGACCTGGCGATGAAGCACGACCTCCTGCTGGTCTCGGACGAGATCTACAGCCAGCTGGTGTACGGCTTCAAGCATGTCTCGCCGCTCTCGAGGCCGGGGATGCGCGAGCGCACCGTGCTGATGGACGGGCTCTCGAAGTCGTACGCGATGACCGGGTGGCGGCTCGGCTACGCGGTCGCGCCGCGCCAGCTTGCCGCGAAGCTGGACACGCTCATGATCAACTCCTCGTCGTGCGCGGCGGCGTTCACGCAGATCGCTGCGATCGAGGCGCTCGGAGCGCCGGAGTCGGAGCACGCGGTGCACCGCATGGTCAAGGTGTTCGAGCACCGGCGCAACCTGGTCGTCGATGGCATGAACGAGATTCCCGGAGTGCGGTGCGCAAGGCCGCAGGGGTCGTTCTACGTCTTCCCGAACATCGAGGGGACAGGGTTCGATGAGCACGAGCTCGCGAGCCGGTTGTTGAACGAGGCCGGTGTGGCCGTTTTGCCGGGCACCGCGTTCGGCGCGGCGGGAAGGGGCTTCATCCGCCTGGCATACACGCAATCCGAAGACGAGCTCAAGCTCGGCCTCAGCCGCATCAAGGAGTTCGTCGCCGCAAACAAGGCATAGGATTGGAGCCAATGGACGACGGGCATCTCCGTCTGACCGAGCCGCTGGTCAGGGAGGGAGGGCAGCTCCGTCCCGCTTCCTGGGAAGAGGCCCTCACCAGAGCCGCCGCTGGGTTCGAATCGGCGCGGAGCAAGGGACCTCAGGCGTTCGGCATGTTCAGCTGCTCCAAGACGACAAACGAGATGAACTTCATGGCGCAGAAGTTCACGCGCGTCGTCATGCACAGCAACAACATCGACAGCTGCAACCGGACTTGACACGCTCCAAGCGTCGCCGGTCTGGCGACAGTGTTCGGCGCAGGAGGAGGAACGTCCTCTTACCAGGAGGCTGAGGAGACCGGCGTCATCGTCCTCTGGGGCTCGAACGCCCGCGAGACGCACCCGATCTTCTTCCACCACCTGCTCCGGGGGGTGCGCAACGGCGCGAAGCTCATCGCCGTCGATCCGCGGCAAACCAGCTCGACGCAGTGGGCCGACGTCTGGCTCGGCATCGACGTCGGCAGTGACATCGCCCTGGCCAACGCGATGGCGCGCGTGATCATCCACGAGGGCCTCGCGGACATGAAGTTCATCGAGCACGCGACGACCGGGTATCAAGAGTTCGCTGATTGCGTCGAGGCCTACACCCTCGAACGCGCCGAGGCCGATACGGGCGTGCCGGCAGACGCGATCCGGGAGGTCGCCCTCGAGTACGGACGTGCCAAGACCGGGATGATCTGCTGGACGCTCGGCATCACCGAGCACCACAACGCGACCGACAACGTGCTGGCGCTCATCAACCTCGGGCTGCTGACGGGAAAGGTGGGGCGCTACGGGTGCGGTCTGAATCCGCTGCGGGGGCAGAACAACGTGCAGGGCGGCGGCGACATGGGGGCCATACCCGCGCGACTTCCAGGATTCCAGGACCTCGAGGACCCCGAGCTCCACGACAAGTTTGCGGAGGCGTGGGGTGGCGCGGAATACCCACGCAAGAAGGGCTGGCACCTCAGCGAGATGTTCGAGGCGATGGACCACGGCGACCTGCGCGCGCTGTACATCGTCGGCGAGAACCCCGCGCGCAGCGAGGCCGACCAGACGCGCGCGGTGCGATTGCTCAGCGGCCTCGACCACCTTGTCGTGCAGGACATCTTCCTCACCCAGACCGCGGAGCTCGCCGACGTGGTGCTGCCGGCGGCGGCGGGATGGGCCGAGTCAGACGGCACGGTGACGAACAGCGAGCGGCGTGTGCAGCGCGTGCGTCGCGCCCTCGAGCCGCCGGCCGGTGCGCGCGACGACGTCGACATCATCTCCGAGCTGGCGCGTCGGCTGGGCTTCGACTGGGGCCATCCCACCGCGGAGCAGGTCTGGGACGAGTGCCGCACCCTCTCGCCGATGCACGCGGGCATGAAGTACTCGCGCCTCGACGAGCTCGGCGGAATCCAGTGGCCGTGTCCTGACGAGTCGCATCCGGGCACGCAGTTCCTCCACGCGAGGCTGTGGATGGATCCCGTCGAGGGACCGCGCGCGCCGTTCTTTGCGGTCGAGCACGATCCGCCGGTCGACCGGCTGACGGAGGACTTCCCGATCCGTCTGACGACGGGACGCAGGCTGGACTCGTTCAACACCGGCGTCCAGACGAACGAGTACCAGTCCCCGCTGCGTCGCGGCGAGGAGCTCGTCATCTCTCCGGTGGATGGGAGCCGGCTCGGGATCGGAGATGGCGAATGCGTGCGGGCCAGCTCCCGCCGGGGCTCGGTCGAGGTCAACGTTCGGTTCGACCACTCGATGCGGCCCGGTCTCGCCTTCATGACGCTCCACTTCCCCGACCAGGTCGCGACCAACATCCTCACCATCGACGCCACCGACCCCAAGTCGGGGACCGCGGAGTTCAAGGCAAGCGCGATCCGCATCGACAAGATCTAGTGGACATTCGCACCACTGGAGGCCCTGCCACAGCCGGCGAGATTGCGGCCGTTGACGCAGTCCTCGGCGAGCCCGAGCCCTTGGACCATCGAGTCATCCGCGGCGGCCTGGCGGTGCGTTCGCGGCGCCACATGCTGCTGCCGGTTCTGCACGAGATCCAGGACCGCGCCGGATGGGTCAGCCGCGGCGCGCTCGAGTATGCGTGCCGGCGGCTGTCGATCCCGCCGGCCGAGGCATATGGCGTCGTGAGCTTCTACGCGCGATTTGCCCTCGAGCCCGGGCGTGCCAGGACCGAGCACGTGTGCGACGACATCGTCTGCCAGCTCGCGGGTGCGCACCCCGAGCACGGCGTCAACTGTCTCGGTCTGTGCGACCGCGCCCCGGCGAGGCTCGACGAGAAGCAGGCGCCTGCGGCGGAGTCGGTGCGATACCCGGACTCGAGGCTGCTGCGACGCGTGGGCATCGTCGACCCGGGAAGCATCGACAGCTACCGGGAGCACGGTGGGTTCAGAGCGCTGCGGCGCGCCCGCGAGCTCGGAGCGGAACAGGTCATTCGCGAGGTGACCGCATCCGCGCTCCTGGGTCGCGGAGGTGCGGCGTTTCCGACGGGGCGCAAGTGGGAGTCGGTCGCGAAGGC
>DATKFA010000385.1:0-3919 GCA_035511715.1 Candidatus Acidiferrum sp.
GGTCCGCCGGTAAGCGTCTTGATGGCGCCCGACGCGCGGACCGAGGCCCGCTCGGTCGCCGAGACGATTCGCCGCCTGCACGTGAGCGGTCGCGCATTCCGCGAGATCGCGGTCCTGTCGCATTCGGTCCGCATGCTTCCCCGCGAGTTCGAAGACGAGCTGCGGCGCCAGGGCATCCCCTACGTGACCAGCGGAGGCTCGGGCTTCTTCGACCGCCAGGAGATCAAAGACGTGCTGGCGCTGCTCCGGCTGGCCGAGAACCCGATGGATGATGGGGCGCTGGTCCGAATCCTGCAGGGCCCAATAGTGCGGCTCGCCGACGCGGGCATGTACCGCCTCGCATCGCGGCGGTTCGAGCGGAGCGGAATGCGGCTTCGTGACTGCCTTGACGAGTCGATGCGCGAGGGATTCCCTGAGATGGAACCGAAGGTGTCTGAGCAGGCCTCTCGACTTCTCGAGCTGACCGATCGGATCGGGCGGCTGCGCGACACGCTGACCGTAGGCGACATCCTCAACCGGCTGCTCGAGCAGAGCGGCTACCTGCGCTGGGCCGAGCTGCGCGCGCAGCGCGACGGCAGCCCGCGGGCGCTGCTGAATCTCCGCAAGGTCTTCCAGCTCGCCGGACGTTTCGAGCGCGACCTCGCTCTGGCCGGCATCGGCGATTTCGTGCGCCACCTCGACCAGGTCATCGACGCAGAGCTGCCGGTGGGCGAGGCGGCCGAGGAGGGCGAGGGCGCCGAGGCGGTTTCGCTCCTCACCATCCACGCCGCCAAGGGTCTCGAATTTCCGATCGTCTTCCTGGTCAACCTCCGCCCGCCGCGGCCACGCGATACCGAGCGCCTCTTCTTCGACCCGGACAGCCTCGGTTTCGTCATGAAGAACTGGCGTGGGGAAAAGCATCCGCGCTTCCTCGACACGTCGCCGGGCGCGCCGGCCGTTGCGCTCGCGATCGGCGAGCGGCGGCGCATCGTCTACGTCGGGCTCACGCGCGCCAGGGATGCCCTGTACGTCACCGCCACAAGGGACGAGCCCTCGGCCCACGAGGTCGGCGCGAACGGAGTTGAAGACCACGACCATTTCGCCGAGATCCTGAGCTGGGCCTTCGCTCATCCCGAGGCGGCGTCCGTGATCGAGTCCGAGCAGCTCGAGCTGCCGGTGCCCCGGACCGCGAACGGCCAGGTGCGCGATGACCCCTCGGTGGTGGCGGCTGTGCTCGACCGGCTGGAGCGGATCCGACCTGATGCCCCAAACGATCGACCGGCTGCACAGCGGGCGATCGAGCTCAGCTTCTCGCAGCTTCATGACTTCGAGCTCTGTCCCATCCGCTATCGCTTCGCGGAGGTGTGGGGGGTGCCGGCGCCGCCGGACGAGCTTCAGTCGCACAAGGTTCGCGCCATCGGCTCGACCGAGCTGGGCTCGGCCGTCCACGAGGCCCTTGCGGCATGGCACGCCAACGGCGGCGAGCTGCTCGAGACGTACCGCGGACCCGCGATTGGGCGCGAGATGCTCTCGCGCTACCTCGAGAACCCGCTCGCGCATGCACGGACGCTGGCGACCGAGGCCGGTTTCAACCTTTCAATCGGCGGGACACGGGTGCGGGGACTGGTCGACAGGGTTTGCGAGGTCGATGGCCATACGGTGCTGATCGACTTCAAGACCAACGCCACGCTGGACGAGACGCTGCTCGAGGCGTACAGGCTCCAACTGCGCATCTATGGGCTGGCGGCGCACCGCGGCCTCCTCCCAGGAGGAACTGACCCGAGGTTGATCCTTTTCGACCTGCGCCGAGGTGAAGCGCACGAAGTCACACCCGACGATTCCCTCGTCGAACAGCGCGTGGTGTCCGCAGCGGACCGCATCTCGGCCGGCGACTTCCGACTGCGCCCGGAGCACGACGGACGGCGCTGCGACTTGTGCGCGTACCGTCCGATCTGTCCGGATGCAAGAAAAGTACTTTGAGCGCCGCCAGATAAAAGAGGCGATAGCTTTCGCCGAGGCCGGCGGTATCGCCGTCCACCGCAACTTCGACTCCTACCACGGCTCCACGATCCGAGGATTCCGCCGCGAGAAGCCGTTTCTGCACGTGATCGGACTAAGAAGCGTCCTCGAGGAATGGGGCAGGATGTACGGGCTGCGGCCCGAGTGGATCCAGCCCGAGAAGCGGCGCAGGGTCGCGCACTACGACCTGTTCGGCCCGCCGGCGGAAGCCCTGATCCAGCGCCTCCAGCCCCCCTTGACCTGAAATGACGCGTCGCGTTATAATGCGTCATGAAAATCCCAGGAGGTTGGAGAATGAGTGACTTTGGAGAGACCGCCACAGCGGTCGAAGAGGTAGCGTTCGGAGCGGCCAAGACCGCGGCGGAGGCGGCGTCGGACCCTGTGGGGACGGCGCGCAAACAAGTTCGAAACCTCGAGCGCAAGGGCGCGCCCGCGGTGCGTCGGATCAACCGTCGCATCAACGCCATGCTTCCCGACAGGCTCACCGTGTTTGGAATCGAGGTGAACGAGAGGCTGCCGGAGAGGCTCGCGATCAAGGGCCTGCACCTGGTCAAGGGCCAGGCCAGGCGCGAGGATCTGCTGGGTGGAGTGGCGAAGCGGACGCTGCGCGTCTTCAACGGCTCGTTCAAGACGATCGCGCGCACCGCGAGCCGTCTCGAGCAGGCGAGCGAGATCGGGCCGCGTCGCGTCGTCGCACAGACGAACGGCAAGCGGCCAGCGATCCGTGCCCGGCGGCGCACGGCTCGCCGCCGCGCGGCGTAATCGAAGGTCGACACAAAGGGCGCCCATCGCGGGCGCCCCTTTAGCCTCGGCTAGTCCGCCCTAATACACCGTCGCGCGCCGGTCCGAGGCCGGACCAAGCCGGACCAACCGATTTGATCCGCAGCCTGCGTTTCCGTCATCGTTCTGCTGTCGGTATGGTCCTCTGCACCGGTTCGATCGCGTACGACTACATCCTCACCTTCAAGGGACGCTTCAAGGACCACATCCTCCTCGACAAGACGCACATCCTGAACCTCAGCTTCCTCGTGGACGATCTGAAGAAGCGGAAGGGCGGTGTGGCCGGCAACTACGCCTACAACCTGACGTTGCTCGGATATCCGGCCGCGGTCCTCGCGACCGCCGGCACGGACGCCGCCGAGTATCGGGACTGGCTGGCCGGGCAGGGAGTCGACTGCCGGGGATTACGCCTCCTCGAAGGAGAGATCAGTGCGACCGGATTCACGACCACCGACATGGACGACAACCAGCTGACGGGGTACTACGGCGGCGCAATGTGGCGTGCCGCGTCGCTTGGGCTCGACGACGGTCCGCCCGACGTCGCGGCGGTGATCATCGGGCCGAACGACCCGGGGGCGATGAAGCGCCTGGTCAGCGAGTGCAGGGAGAGAGGCGTGCGGTTCGTCTTCGATCCCGCCCATCAGCTGCCGATGATGGCCGGCGACGACGTCACCGACAGCGCAACCGGCGCATGGATCACGATCGGCAACGACTACGAGCTGGAGCTCATACAGCAGCGCACCGGTCGCGACATGGACGGCATGCTCGAGCTGTCCGAGATGATCGTCACGACGCTGGGCCGGCACGGATCCCGGATCACGACCCGCGAAGGGTCAATCGAAATTCCGGCGGCGCCTTCGGACCACGAGGTCGACCCAACCGGCTGCGGCGACGCGTATCGGGCGGGCCTTGTCGCCGGTCTGCTCCGCGGGCTGTCGGTTGAGGATGCGGGCCGCATCGCTTCCCTCGCCGCGACGTACGCGGTCGAGCACGTCGGGACGATCGAGCACGCCTACACACGTGAAGAGTTCTCGAGCCGCTACGCCGACTCTTTTGGAGCCGGCATCGCCGAGGAATTCTGGCCCGGCCCGATGATCGAGTTCGGCTAGCATCCGAGCCGTGGCCGCCGCCGTCGAGGTCG
>DATKFA010000386.1:0-5016 GCA_035511715.1 Candidatus Acidiferrum sp.
GTGAGCTGTACGGCGTCCCGATCCACGTGCGGTCGAGCTTCCACGATGGCGTGGGTACGATGATCGTTGCCGAGGTTCCGATGGAAGATCGCCAACGTGTGCGCGGCGTCGCGCAGGAAAGCAACGTCGCGAAGATCACCGTGATCGGGGTGCGCGACCGTCCCGGTGTGGCCGCGACGATCTTTGAGCCGCTGGCCAACGCCGGTATCTCGGTCGACGTCATCGTGCAGAACATCGGGCGCTCGGGCCACACCGACCTCACCTTCTCCGTTGCGGAGTCAGACCTCAAGGCGGCGGAGAAGCTGGTGAAGGCGGCCGCGAAGGAGGTCGGGGCTACGCGGGTCCAATCTGCGGGCGGAATCGCCAAGCTCTCGGTCGTCGGCACGGGCATGCTCGGCACGCCGGGCACCGCGGCGCGCATGTTCCGCGCCCTCGCCGATGCCGGAATCAACATCGAGATGATCAGCACCTCCGAGATCCGCATCACGTGCCTTGTGTCGCGCGCTCAGGTCGATCGGGGTGTTCGGATCCTGCACAAGGCCTTCGAGCTCGACCAGGAATTGGCCTAAGAACCGATGCCGGTAAACGTGGCCATCGTCGGCCCCCAAGGGGCCGGCAAGACGACGCTCTTCAACGCCCTCACCGCCGGGCGCGGTGCGGACGGCGTGGGCATGGTCGACATCCCCGACGAACGCCTCGACCGGCTCGCCGAGGCGGTGACGCCGCAAAAGAAGACGCCGGCCCAGGTGCGGGTCGAGGATTCACCGCCAGGCAGCCGCGCACAGCGGGTTGCGTTCGCGCGCCAGGCCGATGTCCTCCTCAAGGTCGGCCGGTGCTTCGGTCCGGATCCCGAGCCCGCGCTCGAGCTCGAGGAGTTCGCGCTCGACCTCGTCCTGGCAGACCTCGCGTCGGTCGAGAAGCGCCTCGAGGTGGTCAGCAAGGAAGCGCGGGCGGGCAAAAAAGACGCGCAAGCGGAAGCCGAGGTGCTGGCCAAAGCGAAAGAGCACCTCGACGCGGGCAAGCAGCTGCGCACGCTCGAGCTCGAGCCCGAGCAGCGAGCGACGCTGCTGTCGATCTTCCCGGTCACGCTCAAGCCCGCGGTCTACCTGGCCAACGCCGCCGAATCGCTGCTGCCGAAAGGTGGCGAGCCTGCCCAGAAGGTCGAAAAGCTGGCGGCATCTGAAGGGGCGCCCTCCATCGTGCTTTCGGCGCAGCTCGAGGCCGAGCTCGCCGAGCTCGACCCGAACGAGCAGGCGGAGATGCGCGCCGGCTACGACATCGACGAGTCGGGCCTCGGCCGGGTCGCGCGCGCGGTGTGGACCGCCGGAGGCCTCATCACCTACTTCACCGCGGGTGAGCCGGAGGTGCGCGCATGGCCTTGCGAGAAGGACGCGCCCGCCCCCATCGCCGCGTCCAAGATCCACACCGACTTCGAGAAGCACTTCATCCGTGCCGAGGTCACATCGGTGGACGAGCTCGTCGCCGCGGGATCGATGGAGGCGTTGCGCGCCGCGGGCAAGCTCCGCATCGAGGGCCGGGACTACCGCGTGAAGGACGGCGACGTCATCTTCTTTCGTATCGGCAGGTAGGTCTGTTGTTCTAGAGAACCCCGTACGCCTTGCGCGTCTGCCGCTGCAGCAGGAACACGAACATGGGGATGCCGATGAGCACCAGCGACCAGGCCCCCGCGACGATGACCGCCACCACCCAGCCCCACCATCGCATGCCCCTCAGGCCGTAGAAGGCTGCGCCGTGCAGGCCCGCCGCCGTGACCTCGAACGTCAAGACCGCCGCGAAGTAGATGACGAGATAGGCGGACGCGTGCTGCGTGAGGCCGGTGTTGACCAGCGTCTGCTCGAGCTGCGCGCGCCCAACCGGCGAGGCCGCCAGCGCAGCGGTTTGCGTCACGTTGACCAGCCAGAAGATGGCACCGGCGGCGAAGAGGTAGGGAATCCAGCGGAGCCATGGGCTGGGGGAGGGGCTCGGTGGGCTGCTTCTCAAGATTTGGTGCCAAATCCCTTGACAGCAACAACATTCGGGGTTATAACTTCACCCGGGACACAACATATCGTAGCCCACATCTCAGCAGGTTGAGTCCCACGGCCCAACGACAGGCAGGCGGACCCCTTCCCGAGTCGCACCCCACGACCCAGTACCAGCTCCCCCAGCCGCCTGCCTGTCCTGATCATCTCGACGACGCCAAGCATCGCGCTCTTAGACTTGCAGGTCGATGAGTCGCAAGGGAAAAAAGCGCGCGAAGGCGAAGTACCGCCAGCCGATGCGGCCGCCCGGGCCGCTGACTCCGGCCACCGGCGGAGCGGTCAGCGCAGTCCAGACCACCGCCCCCCAGCGCAGCGTCTCCCAGGCCCGAGTCGGTGGAGACCAGGCCCTTGTCCGGGCGGTCGAGCTGTCGTTGGGCGGCCAGAACCAGATCGTCAAGAGCCGCGGCGGTCGCTTCACGGTGCAGTCGACGGATCCCTCGATCCCGCTCGACAGGGTGCCCTACTTCACCAAAGACCTGACGCGGCTCCTCGTCATCGGTTTTGCCATGGTGGTGCTGCTCGGCGTCGGCTCGCTTACGGTGCCTCTGATCGTCAAATAATCGGATAGGCTTCCGGTCGCCATGTCAGTACGGACCAGCGACTCGGGGCAGCTCGCCGTCAAAGAATCGCTTCACCGCCGCAAAGGGGATTCCCAGGACCACAGACATCCGGTCAACGTCGTCCATCACGAAGAGGCGACGTTCGGGGAGCGGCTCGCCGACAAAATCTCTACCGGAATCGGCTCGTGGCCATTTCTGATCATCCAGACGATCGCGGTCGCCACCTGGATGGTGGGCAACGCGATTCTGTTCTTCAACTTCGACCCCAAGCCGTTCATCCTCTTGAACCTTCTGTTCTCCATCCAGGCGGCTTACACCGGTCCGGTGCTGCTCCTTGCGGGCAACCGACAGGCGCAGAAGGACCGCCTTACGCTCGAGCACGCGGCGCACGAGGCGGACAAGGCGGACCGCCAGAACGTCCAGATCCTGAAAGCGATCGAGCACAACACCGAGGTCACGATCCAGATCCTTCGCCACGTCGAGTCGCTGGTGTCCGGGCACCTTGCAGATGACGCCGCGAAGAACGAGGCAAGACAGGGGCCGCCGACCCGACCGTAAACTCACGCCGTGAGGGTCATCCTCTTCACGGGGAAGGGGGGCGTCGGCAAGACGTCCGTAGCTGCCGCGACCGCTGTGCGGTGTGCCGCCGCCGGCTACCGAACGGTGGTAATGAGCACCGACCCCGCGCACTCGCTCGGGGACTCCTTCGACCTCGAGCTAGGCAACGACGCGGCCAAAGTCGCGAACAATCTCTGGGCCCACGAGGTTTCCTCGCTCCACGAGATGCAGCGCCACTGGGCGAAGCTCCACGAGTACGCGGTCGAGGTGTTCTCGACGCAGGGCCTCGACGAGGTCCTCGCCGACGAGGTGGCGAACCCCCCGGGCATGGACGAGGTCGCTTCCCTGATGTGGATCAAGCACTACGCCCAACGCGGCGAGCACGACGTGTTGATAGTCGACTGCGCGCCGACCGGCGAGACCCTACAGCTCCTCACGTTCCCGGACGCGGCGAAATGGTGGCTCGACAAGATCTACCCGTGGTCCCGCCGCGCGATGCGCCTCGCCAGGCCGGTGCTGCAGCCGATGATGCACATGCCCCTCCCGTCGGATGAGGTATACGCGTCGCTCAAAGACCTGCTGATGGACCTGGACGGCATGCGCAAGGTGCTGACGGACCCGGAGATCACGACCGTGCGCATCGTGCTGAACCTGGAGAAGATGGTGGTCAAAGAGGCCAAGCGGGCGTACACGTACCTGAGCCTGTTCGGCTACATCACCGATGCGGTGATAGTCAACCGCATCCTTCCCGGTGAGCTGCACGACGAGCTGCTGCAGAAGTGGCAGCGCATCCACCAGCGGTACCAGCAGGAGGTGGAGCAGTCGTTCGCCGGGATCCCGATTTTCAACGTGCCGCTCTTCGACCGCGAGGTCGTGGGGGAGCAGATGCTCTCGCGCATGGCCCAGGCCATCTATGGCGAGGAGGATCCTGCCCAGCGCTTCGCCGCCTCCAATCCACAACGCATAGACAAGGACGGGACCGACTACATCCTGACCCTGAAGGTTCCCTTCGTCGACAAGTCCGACGTCGACCTCAGCCGACACGACGGCGAGCTCTACGTGACCGTCGGCAACTACCGGCGGGAGATCACGCTGCCTCGGGTGCTGGCGCGGCGGGAGACGTCGGGCGCCGCCATCGCGGATGGCGAGCTGCGGGTTCGATTCGTACGCAAGGAGTCGGCGCCTTGAGCCGCGACGGCGAGCGCGTCATCGAGCTGATCAATGAGCTCGGCTCGCGTGTGGGCAACGTCGTGTCGGACATGGTTCCGCCGGCGGCGCAGGTCCACCTCCTCAACGCGCAGCGCGAGCTCATCACCGCGCTGATGCTCATCTACGAGAACCGCGTCGCTCCGGCGCCGTCGACCAAACGTGTGCGACGTACGCGCGCGGCGCGCCGCACGACTCGACGCGACAGCAAGATAGACATCGATTGAGATCCCCTTAAATGCTCAGCTTCGTCGACCTTCTCATCCACGCGCTGCTGCTCGTCCCCGCGCTATTGATCGCCATACCGCTGCACGAGATCGGCCACGCGGCTGCCGCCTACTGGCTTGGCGATCGCTCGGTCCGCTACTTCGGCTATCTGAAACCCGACCCGCGGCGCTACCTGGACCCGTACGGCGCGCTCGCTGTGTTCTTTGCCCTGGTCGGCTGGGGGCGCCGGGTCCCGGTTCAGTCCAACCGGATCAGCACCACCGGCCAGAAGGTCATCTACCAGCTGGGCGGACCCGCGGCCAACCTGCTGGTCGCGATCGCGCTCGGATTCCTCCTCCGCGGGCTGCTCAGGCTCGGACTGCCGTTTTCCTTCACCCCCGGTCCGGGATTGCTGCTGGCGGCGCTGTTCGCCATCGTCTTCC
>DATKFA010000387.1:0-4438 GCA_035511715.1 Candidatus Acidiferrum sp.
GACGAGGCCAAAACCGAACGCCGCGACGTAAAGGCTCACGGCGTTCGGTCCCTCCCGATTCCCCTGGGGACTCTAGATTCCTCCGGCGTCGCTGAGCGCTTTGGTCTGCTCGGGCGTGAGCTGCGCAACCTGGACCTCGCCTCCGGTGGCGTCGTACTTGACCAGGATGTAGCCGGACTGCGAGTTGTTGTACTGATCGAAGTTGTTCACACCCGCCGCGCCCACGTACCGGATCGACTTGCCCGCGTGCAGAGCGTCCAGCCCTTCCTTGTAAGTGTGGACGTCCGTCGCGCCCGAGGTGCCGTTGGCGATCTCCTTGATCTTCGAGTTGTAGACGGTTGGGTCGTGGCTGTTGGTCGCGACCATCGCCAGCGCCGTCATGACGATCCCGTCGTAGAGGTGGAGCGTGGACCCGCGCTGGTTGTACTTGGGCGCGTCGGCGAATGTCGCCGCGGCGGTCTGAAGGTTCTTCTGGAACTCGTCATAAGCGGTGCCCGAGAACGTGTAGCCAAGGTCGACGCCGCGGTAGTCCTGCACGACGTCGTTCACGCTGATCGTGCTGGTGACATCTTTGAACCACTGCGGGTCGATCGTCGCCGACGTTCCGATGAAGGGGATCGTCTGCCCGCCGTTGAGCTCTTTGACCTCGCCGAGGTACGTGCCCGCTGAACCGAGCGCCTCGGTGAAGATCACGTCCGGCTTGAACTGAAGCATGCTCGTGACCTCGGTCCGGAACGACGAGGCGCCGAGGTGGATCGGGAAGTTCTGCACCGTCTTCCCGAAGTGCTTCAGAGCGTTGGTCGCGGGCGTCACGAACGACTGCGAGCCGATGTCGTCGCCGAACACGAGCGCGACCTTGTTCCACGCCGGGTGGTTGGGCCCGTACTGGATCCAGCCGACCATGGCGTAGGCGTCGTAGATGTCCGCAGGCACCAACCGGTGGAAGTACGGCAGCCTCGTCTTGTTGAACTCGCTCTGCCCGGTCATGCAGAACATCGGGACGTGGGCCTTGTCCACGATCGGGGCCACCGCAGAAGCCTCGTCTGACGTGCAGCCGACGACCGCCATCAAGTTGGAGTTGCTGGCGATCATCTGGTTTGCAGCCGGCGCCGCGTCAGCGGGCTCACCGCGCGTGTCGAACTGCTGGCACTTGATCTGGCGTCCGCCGACGCCGCCGCCGTTGTTGATCTCGGGGGCTGCGGCAAGACACGCCGCGTAGTACGCCGGCCCGAGGTTGGCGTCGGCGCCGCTGAACGGCGCCAGCACGCCAACCAACAGGTCCCCCGAGCCAAGCCCGCCTCCCGAAGAGCCGGAGCCGCCGCCGCACGCCGTGAGAACCACGGCCGCCAGCAGGCCGGCCGTTGCGCCAATCCGTGGCTGGAAGCTGTTCACCCTGCAACCTCCCCGGGAAAACGTGTACGGAATTGTCGACATTATTGAGGATAATCTGCCGCAGGGCAACCATGCGCATGCGCAAGGACGCGTACCACCACCTTCGCGAGGCGATCGTGAGCGGTCAGTTTCATCCCAATGAGAGGCTGGTCGAGGCGACGATCGCGCAACGCCTCGGCGCGGGTCGGACCGCGGTTCGAGCCGCGCTGGTGCGGCTCGACCAGGAAGGGCTGGTCAAGCTCGAGCACAACCGCGGCGCGCGCGTGCGATTGATCAGCGATCGAGAGGCCGTCGAGATCGAAGAGGTGCGGGCCGCGCTCGAGGGGATGCTCGCGCGCCGGGCGGCGGAGCGGATCAAGGCGGAGGGCCTGCGCGCCCTGCGCCAGGTCATGGTGCAGATGCGCGAGAGGGTGGAAGCCGGTGACTCGGCGGGTTACTCGGAGCTCAACGCCACCTTTCACCAGCTCATCTGGACCGCGGCGGATCACCCCACGGCGAGCAATCTTGTCGGCAGCCTGAAGTCTCAGGGCATCCGTTTCCAGTACCAGACCGCGCTTCGGCCGGGACGCGCCCAGCGCTCGCTGCGCGAGCACGAGGAGATCTTCGCCGCGCTCAAGGCGCACGACGGCGACGCCGCCGAGTCGGCGATGCGCGCCCACCTGGGCGAGGTTCTCGACACCCTGAAGTGGGCGATCGACACCCAGCACCGTACGGCGCGCTGGCTTCCGGGCTAGTCGACCGGTTTCAGCGCCACCGATTCGGCGAGCTTGGCAAGGCCGTACAGGGCGCGGAGGGACGGGACCTCGACGTCGTTCCAACCCGCGATCTCGATCACCGCGCCCAGCAGCGCGTCCAGCTCGAGCGGCTTGCGAGCCTCCAGGTCCTGAAGCATCGAGGTCTTGTGCGCGCCGACCGCTGCCGCCCCGGCCATGCGCTTCTCCAGGCTCACCGGCAGCTCCACGCCGAGCGAGCGCGCGACCGATGCGACCTCCTCCATCAGAGCCCGGATCAGCTCCCGGCTCTGCTGTGTCGCGAACATCTCGCCCAGGGTCGCGCGCGTCACGACGCTGACCGGGTTCAGCGTCGCGTTGCCCGCGACCTTGAGCCATATCTCGTTGCGGAGCCGCGTCTGCACCGGCGCCTTGAATCCGGCGGAGGTAAGCATCTCGGACAGCCGGAGGACGCGTTCGCTCTTCGATCCATCGGGCTCACCGAGCGAGAAGCGATCGCCCTCCTCGTGATGGATGACGCCGGGCTCGACGATCGATGCCGCAGGGTAGACGACGCATCCGACCACCTGAGCCGGCGGGATGCTGCGCGCGATCACGCCGCCTGGGTCGACCGACTCGAGGTGGCGGTCAGGGAAGTACCACCAGGGGATGCCGTTCATCGCCCCGACCACCGATGCGTCCGGCCGCAGTGCAGCCCCGATCCGTGCCGCGACCGGCGGAATCCCGTGCGCCTTGAGGGTTACGAATACGGCGTCCGCTTCGCCGATCGCCTCAAGGTCATCGGTCGCTCGCGGATGCACGGTGAACTCCTCGCCGGCTCCGCGAATGGTGAGTCCGCGCGACCTCAGGGCGGCCAGCTGCGGACCGCGCGCGATCAGGATTACGTCTTCGCCGCTGCGGGCAAGGTGGGCGCCGAGGAGGCCACCGATGGCGCCGGCGCCGACGATCGCGACGGTCAAGGTTTGGGGGTGAACGTCTCAGCTACGGTGCGGCGCTGGATCTTGCCGGTCGGCGTGCGCGGGATCTGCTGGACCACGAAGAGCTTTCGCGGCACCTTGTGGTCCGCGAGCCGCTCGCGCGCGAAAGCGATGAGCTCCTTTTCGGTCGCGTCTCCTTTCAACACCACCGCGGCCGCAACCTCCTCGCCCCACCCTGAGTGCGGAAGACCGAACGCGACGGCCTCCGCGACCGCGGGGTGCTGCAGGAGCACGTCGTCGATCTCCCGCGGCGCGATCTTCTCGCCGCCCCGGTTGATCATCTCCTTGAGCCGCCCGACGAGCGACAGGTAGCCACCGGCGTCGAGGACGCCCTGGTCGCCGGTGCGGAACCAGCCCCCGCTGAACGACCTCTCGTTGGCTTCGGGGTTGTTGGCGTACGCGTCGATCACGCTTTGCCCCTGGATCACCACCTCCCCCTGCGCGTCAGTCGCGAGCAAAGAGCCCGCCTCGTCCATCACGCCGATCTTGATCCCCGTCGCCCTGCCCACGCTTCCAGGCCGCCTCTCGCCCGGTGGCAGGGGGTTCGATGCCATCTGATGGGAGGCCTCGGTCATGCCGTATGCCTCGAGCACCGGGGCGCCGAAGCGCGATTCGAGCTGGCGCATCGTTTCGCCCGAGAGGGCCGACGAGCTGGAGCGAATGAAGCGCAGGTACTCCGAGCCGGTTGGGCGCTCACCTCGGTTGCGCAGGAGCAGCATCTGGTGCATCGTCGGCACCGCCGAGTACCACGTGGCGCGGTGCTCGGCGACAACCGGCCAGAAGGTCAGCGCGTCGAAAGCCGGCGGCACGACGACGGTCCCGCCTGAGTAGAACGTCGCCATGGTCGACGCCATCAGGCCATGGATGTGGAACAGCGGCATGACGCACATCGCCACGTCGAGCGGCATCAGCTTGTAGGTGCGGGCGATGTTCTCGGCCGAGAACGCGAGGTTGCGCTGACGAAGGGACACCTGCTTGGGGCGGCTGGTCGTGCCGCTCGTGTGGAGGACGAGCGCCTCGTCGTCGGGCCCAGGCGCGTCGTGTGATCGCGACGAGCCGCCGGCGCTGCTCTCGAGCGCCACCTGTCCGGACGGATCCACCGACGCCTCCACGAGAACCGCCTTCTCCGGCAGCGCCTTGCGCGCGGTCTCGGCCTTGCCGCGCGGCACGACCAGCGCCCTGGCGCCGGTGTCCTCGAGGTAGAAGCGGAACTCGCTTTCCTTGTAACCGGGGTTCAGCGGCGCGGCCGACCCGGCGCTCGCGGCGGCAAGAAACAGAACGATGCTTTCGAGGCCGTTGGGCAGAACGAGCGCCACCCTGTCTCCGCGGCGTACGCCG
>DATKFA010000388.1:0-2274 GCA_035511715.1 Candidatus Acidiferrum sp.
GATCGCCGATCTCGATAAGAAGATCGCCCACTACCGGGCCAGCCTGGACGCCGGGGGAGACCCCATCGTGATCGGCCCGTGGATCGCCGAGACTCAGGCCCAGAAAATGGCCGCCCAGGCCGAGATCTGCTCAGCCGCCGGGCAGCGCAGGATGACCAGGGGACGAGATAGCAGTGATCGTGACCACGCTATGCGACCTCGTACAGGTCATCCACGACGCCGACCCAGCGGACAAAGCCGAGCTGTACAGCCGCGCCCGCGTCGGCCGTCGCGGCGTGGCCGGCTATCAAGACGCTATCTACAATCCGGTCACGACTACCGACCCTGGCGGATGCGCGCCGGCGCACGCCGAGTTTAGCGTGGATGTCATATCTTAACCGTCCGTGCGGCATGGCGGGCGTGACGCTCGTGGAGGCGCCACAGTCAGATGCAACGCTAGCCACAATCGCCAGCTCACGACGGCCGGGAACCCCGGCGGAGGAGCGCGGACACCTCCCCTGGACCCACAGGCCATGATGCGCTGCGCCGGGAACGGTCGGCGCCCAGGCCTGGCACGGGAGCGTCGCCGGGGAGGCGGAGGTGAGATCGTGACGAGTACTGATGTTGTAGCGCCGGTGACCGAACGCGGGCCGGAGGCTGAAACGGCTGTTCTCACCGTAAATGGGCAGGCAAGAGATGAACGGTGATGCGGCCGTTTCAGGGTGAGCGACTGGAGGTCTTCCCTGGCGAACTGCTCGTCGGCGAGCGGCGGACTATGGCGTCAAGAGGAGCGGTCAGACGGCGGGCCTGATCGCCCCGGCGAGTTCATCGCTGAGCCACGCGAACTCGTCCCCCGGAACAGAACGCCGGACACGATCGCAGGGTGGAAGGCCGTGGCCGACGGTCTGCTGAGCGACCCGTGCTGCGCATTCCACCGCAACGTGGAGATCTCCGCACGCTATGCCTGGATGTACAAGCTCCGGCCCGCCTGCTTCAAGTGGGCCGCGATGGCCGCAGTCGCGTCGCACCACGTCCGGCTCGCCCTCTTCCCGCTCCGGCTGGACGCCGATCGCACCGGCTACGTCGACATCCCGCACAGCCTGCGCCGTCCGAAACTGCTACTGACCGAGGACGTGAACACAATCCGGACGACGAACAACGCCATCTTCAACGACCTGTTCTGGGTTCATTTCGCGTACGCCAGTGCCGAAGACGGGATCGAACGTCTCCGCGCTCTCCTGCAAGCCGAACGCCACTATGCACCTGTCCTGGCCGGCTTCGAGGCGATCGACCAAGGACGCCGTGTCCTGGAGGACCAGACGGCGTCCGCGCAGGCCCGGCAGAGGGCTGATGATCTCATCTGGGCGGGCAACGTTGAGCTCCTCGAGCACGAGCAGCGCGCCTTGGTGCAACCCAACTTCGATCGACTCTCGTCCGCATCGGCCTGGCTCGTCGCGATCGGCTCGACCACGAGCTTCGAGGTGCGTGGAGTGCGGCAGGAAATTGCGGACTTCACCTCGTTCTACCTCTACTCGTTCACACGAGGAATCCCGCACGCTCTGCATGCACGAGCGTGGCCGAGGATCACCCGCTTCGACGACCGCTGGCGTTGGCTCGTCGCAAGCGTCGTCCCGCGCTTCCGCAGATTCGACGCCGACACGCACTTGGTCGACGCCAGCCTGCAACACATCTTCGACGACGCGCGCGACTTCGCGTCGAGCCCCTGCGTCCTGCCGCGTTCACCCGCAGACGGGCCATCGCGAGCGGCGCCACCCAGGCGATGGCACCGGCCACGGCCCAAACGGTGAACAGGTCACCGGCAGACCGGCCGCGGCCACCGCCGCCATCGGCTAGGCGTCTCGGGCGGGCTCGCCGTGGCTGGCGTTGGCACGGCCGCGGCCCCAGTAGGCCTTGGGTGACATCTGGTCCTGGCTGAGCCCTCGCCCGGTCAGGATCTCCCGCAGCCGGGATACGACCGTCGCCTCGCCGAACAGGTAGGCGTGGCCGTGGCCGGCCGGCAGCTCGATCTCGGCTGTCTCGGCGGCCAGGGCCGACGGGTCGCCAGCGGGCGCGCCGAGGCGGTGCAGCCAGGAGATGCGGGTACTCGCCGCGGCATCCAGGTCCTGCTCGTCGCTCTGCTCGGGGATCTCGAGCACGAGCGTGGCCGGGCGGTCGGGCGGCAGCGCCTCGGTCATCGCGAACGTCGCGGGCAGCGCCGACTCATCGCCGATGAACAGGTGCCAGTCGGCCGTGGCCGACGTGGTGATCTTCCCGCGCGGCCCGATGCCCTCGATC
>DATKFA010000389.1:0-5248 GCA_035511715.1 Candidatus Acidiferrum sp.
CTCTTCGCCTCGAGAGCACGCTGCAGCCGCTCGAGTGCCGGGATCAGCTCCTCGTTGATGGCGATGGCCGAGGCCAGCTGGATCGAGGTGGGGATGACGTCGTTCGACGACTGGCCCAGGTTGACGTGGTCGTTGGGGTGAATGAGCTTCGAACCGCGCTCGCCGCCGAGGATCTCGGTGGCGCGGTTGGCGATGACCTCGTTGGCGTTGGTGTTGCTCGAGGTCGCCGATCCCGTCTGGTAAACGTCGATCGGAAACTGGTCGTCGAGCTTGCCGTCGACGATCTCCTGCGCAGCGGCGCTTATCGCACGCGCGCGGCGACGCGACAGCAGGCCCAGCTCACGGTTGGTCTGCGCGGCCGCCTTCTTGACCATTCCGAGCGCGCGGATCAACCGGTGCGGCAGCGGCTGGCCGGAGATGGGAAAGTTCAGGACGGCACGCTGAGTCGATGCGCCGTAGTACGCGTCGGCCGGAACTTCCATGTCGCCCATGGAGTCGCGCTCGACGCGTGTCCGCTTCGCCATTGATGCGGTGATTCTAGAGTTCCGTTGGAATGCGTCTGGCCGCGCTCGACATCGGCTCGAACACCGTGCACATCCTGGTCGCGGACGTGGTCCGTGGCAAGCTCGTGGACGTCGCCCACTACGTCGAGATGCCTGAGCTCGGCGCGCAGGTCGCCAAGCGCGGAGCGATCGGCAGCAAGGCACGCGTCGCAATGCGGGCGCTGCGGAAGGTCGTCGCCGAAGCCAGGACCCACCACTACGACCACCTCATCGCCTGCGCCACCGAGGCGGTGCGCGAGGCCAAGGACGGTCCAGCCTTCGTCAAGCAGGCGAGCGAGGTGGTCGGCGCACCGGTGCGGATCATCTCCGGCAAGAAGGAGGCTCAGCTGAGCTTCATCGGCGCGGCGAGCCGGCACGCGATCCGCCGCGAATGGGCCCTCGTCGACATGGGCGGCGGCTCGACCGAGATCGTGATCGCGGAGGGCCACCGGATGCTCCGATCGGCCAGCCTGCCGATCGGTTCCGGCGTGCTGGCCGCCACCTACCTCACCGACCCCCCCAAGCTGGAGGAGCGCGCTCGACTGCGCCGGGCGGCGATGCGCGAGCTCGCCGGCGCGCCGGACGGTGACGTCGAGCGCCTGGTCGCGACCGGCGGCACGGCCTCGAACCTCCCCTCGGTGCTCGCCAAGCGCAACCCGCCGGCGGTCCTCACGACCCAGGACCTACTGACCTGCGAGACGCGACTGGACGGGAAGCGAGCCGGCCGACTTGCCGGCCAATTTGGCCTGCCGGCAAGCCGGATCAAGGCCCTCCGGGCCGGGGTCGAGGCGCTCCTCCTGCTCCTGGACTGGTACGGGCTGGCGCTGCTCCACGTCAGCCACGAGGGGCTGCGGCACGGCATGCAGATCGCTTACCTGGAACATGGCGAGGATTGGTGGCGAGACGGGTAAATTGAATCCATGGAGCACGTAAGCCGGACCGGTGGGAGGCTGAGGCTGGCGCTCGGCCTGACCCTGGCCATACTGCTCATCGAGTTTGCGGGTGGGCTGCTCTCCCACTCGCTCGCGCTGCTTTCGGATGCCGGCCACGTCCTGACCGACGTGTTCGCGCTGGGGCTGGCCTGGTTTGCCGTCGAGCAGTCGCAGCGGCCGGCCGACCAGCGGCGGAGCTACGGATACCAGCGGGTCGGGATCCTGGCGGCCCTGCTCAACTCGGTGACCCTCGTCGTCATCGTCATCGCCATCGCCGTCGAGGCGGCCCGCCGGCTGATCTCGCCGGAGCCTGTGCAGAGCGGAATCGTGATCGTCACCGCCCTGGCCGCGATCGCGATCAACACCTTCGTGATCCTGTCTCTGCGCTCCGGCGGCCGGAACCTGAACCTCCGCGCGGCGCTGCTCCATGTGACCGGTGACGTCGCGGCTTCCGCGGGCGTGGTGGTCGGAGGAATCGTCATCCTCCTGACCGGTTGGCTCTACATCGACCCGCTTCTCTCCCTCGCGATCGCTGCGCTCATCGCCTACGGCGCGTGGGGCATCGTGCGCGAGACGGTGAACCTGCTGATGGAGGGGACGCCTGGAGAGATCGACATTGCCGCGGTCACCAAGCAGATCACGAAGACGCCGAAGGTTGCCGATGTGCACGACCTCCACGTATGGGCGCTGTCCTCCGAGGAGATCGCGCTCAGCTGCCACATCGTGGTCGGTGACATCTCGCTCTCCGACGCCGAGCACGTCGTGCGCGACGTCGAGCACCGGCTGTGCGACGCGTTCACCATCGGCCACACGACCATCCAGGTCGAGAGCTGCCATCCGTGCGGTGAGATCCACCACGGGTCGGGCGAGCATAACCACCCGCACGAGCTGGTGTTCGAGGGCCGGCCGAGAGATTCGGCGATCCAGGCGGCCCAGATGCAAGGCGCCGACGAGCACCGGAGCGAGCGCACCGGTGGTGCGTGAGCGAGGAGCGCAGGAGGCAACGATGCAGATGGGCTGCATGGGCGCCGAAGATCCGGCCGGCAGCTCGGACGCCAGCTCGCAGCACGCGATCTTTACTTCGGTGAGACCAGCGCCTCCTCGCGCTGCAGGATCCGCCGCGCCACCGCGATAGCGGACGCGTAGGTCGAATCCATCCCGCGGTAGCTCAGCCCGCGCGCGCCCAGCGTCCGAGCCTGCGTATACGGAGTGTCGGATGCGTAGTGGACTATGCCCAGGTCGAAGTGCGCCTGCGCCATGTTCACGCTCTCGTTGACCGGGTAGCGGTCCGGCTGGCCGATCTCGTAGCACGCGTCCAGGTAGGGCCCGGCCTCCATCTCGACCACCGTGTACCGGCCCTGGTAGTAGAAGTCGAGGTAGTCGCGGTTCTGCAGAAACGTTCCTCGCACCGTGACCGCGCGCTGGTTGTCGAGCGCAGAGCCGTAGACGAGGTTCGGCTGCACGTCGGCGGCGGTGAAGCAGTTGTCCAGCCAGTACGTGTTGCCCGAGTGCTCGTTGTAGACGACGTTCGGGATCATGACGTCACCCACGTCGGCGTTGAGCGTCGCCGCCTTGCCGAGCACGTAAACGCCCGCGACCCACGACGCCTGCTCGGCCACCTGGCGGAGGATGTGGTAGGCGGCCTCGCCCAGGGGGTAGTCGACGTTGAGGATGCACGCGCCGGACTCGCGCAGCTTTTTGGCATCAACCTCACCGACGCGAGGGTCGATCACCGCGGGATCGAGCTTGGAAAGCATGAACACCTGCGCGGCCGAGTCGACGCCGGTGCCGACGGCAGGGATGTGGCGCACACCGTTCGCGGCCTCGAGCTCGGCCCGCCACTTGCGTAGACGCTCGCGCTCTGGGTGCGCGTCGAAGACCTGGCGCGCGCCGTAGTACAGCCAGTTCTGCCTCGAGGCCCTGCTGTGCCCGGCGTCGAGCTTCTGTCGCTCCTCGTCAAGGTCGCGGTCGCTCCGGCCGATCCAATCGATGATCTCGTCCTCGATCCGCCGCGCGACGCCTGTCAGCACGTTGACGAGGCTGTGCGCGTTGGACGAAACGAAGTACACGGGCGCGTCGCGAGCGCCGACCTCGTCCATTGCGGCGGCGATGGGCAGCCACCAACGACTCGCGTTGCGCGCGAACCCGAGATGGCTGCCGCCGATGAGCCGAAGGACGATGCGGCACTCCTCGCGCTGGATGGCCGCGAGGTTGGAGTCGAAGCTGTCGCCCCAGGCCTCGCGCAGGCGGCGCCAGTCGTCCTGGCTTGCGCCTGCCGCGTGCCTCGAGTCCTCGTCGGTGAGGGGCACGTCCTGCAGCGAACGGTGCAGCTTGTTCCACTCGATCTGAAAGGCGACAAGCGTGGGCACGAGGTCGTCGATGTCGGAGCTGGAGGCGATGAGGACCGCGAGCGTGTTCTTGCCGTCGTTGTACCAGCGGCGCCTGCGGGCAGGAGCCTTGACCGCCTCCCACTCCATGATGTCGGCGCCGATCACCGCCCTGAAACCCTGCGGGCTCTGGCCCATCACCACGCGGCGGCAGCGGCTGATGGCCGCGGGCAGGCGGCGCACCGCGTACAGCAGCGCGCCCATGTCGGACTGGGGCTGGGCCGCCAGCGGATGCAGCACCGAACCCATGCCGAGGTGCGCCTGGACGAGAGACTCGACCTTGATGTCGCCCGAGCTCTGGAGCATCGTCGTGTACGTGCGTACGTAGAGCTCGACGGCGTGCTTGCCGCTCCATCCAGTGCTCGGCGGCGCTTCCATGGCCCAACTTTAAGCCGAGGCCCGACTTACAAAACCATGAGGAAGCTTGGAGGCGCTTCCGTGCGTAATGGACTGCATGACAACCTTTTCCCGAGCCCGCATCGTCCGCGTCGCCGGCCTGTCGATCGGCGCGGTCGCCGTCGGCGTCGCCGCAATCGCCGTGACCGCCTCGGCCTCCGGCATGACCCTCAACTTCAACCGCACCTCTGCGCCGCAGCCGGCCCCGGCCAGCTTGCTGACCGCGGTCGACGCGAGCTCGTCCAGCGCCCAGTGCTCGGCCTTCATGAAGCACTTCGCGGTCGAGATCGGAAAGACCCAGGCGCAGATCAACTCGGCGTTCCAGAAGGCGATCGCCGACACGCTGGCCGACGAGGTCAAAGCCGGTCAGATCACGCAGACGCAGGCGGACGCGATCAAGGCCAAGCTCGCCAACCAGACGCCGTGCACTCTGCCGGCCGTCCGGACGCCGGGCGGAGACAAGACCGCGATCGGAGCCTACATGCAGCAGTACCTCGCCGCCGCGGCCACGGCCCTCGGCATCACCCAGACGCAGCTGACCACCGACCTGAAGTCGGGCCAGTCGCTAGCGCAGGTCGCGGCTGCGCAGCACGTATCGGAGGCTGATTTCCGGACCAAGCTCATCGCCGGCCTGAAGCCTTCGCTGGACCAGGCCGTGAGCCAGAAGAAGATCACGTCCGCTCAGGAAACGCTGATCCTGCAGCGACTGCAGACCGGGCCGCTTCCTTTGTGGAGCCTGCCCGCGCGAACGCCGAGAGCGACGGCCCCAGCCACCACCCCGAGCCCTAAAGCCGCCTGAGCGGGCGCCGCCCAGGGGCGGCCGATTTGGGACGTTTGGCGCCAAAGCCTCGTTCGAAGGGCGGGATTTCGGGGCGGTTGGCGTCAAACGCCCCTGATTGCTAGTTCAGCTCGTCGGGCGGCGGCGTTCCGCCCAGCCGCCGCATCAGCTCCTCGAGCAGCTGGCGCGTCTCCGGGTCGGACATCAGGCGCT
>DATKFA010000390.1:0-2378 GCA_035511715.1 Candidatus Acidiferrum sp.
CGCGCCGTTCTGTGCGTACCGATCACGCTTCGCGGAAAGCCGCTTGGCGTGGTCTTCCTCGCCAACTACAAGGCCGGCCACGAGTTCACTGAGGACCATCGCAACCTCGTGACCGAGCTCGGGACGCAGGCGGCGGTGGCGATCGACAACGCGCGCCTGTTCCAGGACCGCGAGGCCGTGATCCTCGAGTCGCTCGAAGCTCTCGCCACGACGGTCGACGAGAAGGACCGCTACACGGCCGGGCACTCGGAGCGCGTGACGCAGTACGCGCTGGTGATCGCACGCCAGATGCACTACGCGCCGCACGACGCGGCGGCGTGGACGCGGCTGGAGCGCGGCGGCAGGCTCCACGACATCGGCAAGGTAGGCGTGCCGGACGCGGTGATTCAGAAGACGGGCAAGCTGACAGACGCCGAGTTCGAGCAGATGAAGAGCCACACCACCCGCGGCTACAACATCCTGAGCAAGCTACACATGCTCACCGACGAGCTCGTCATCGTGCGCTCGCACCACGAGCGGTACGACGGCAAGGGCTACCCCGACCGCAAGACAGGTGACGAGCTGCCGATCTTTGCGTGGATCGTTTCGGCCGCGGACGCGATCGACGCGATGACGTCCGACCGCCCGTACCGCAAGGGCATGTCGCTCGAGGTTGCGATCGACCAGGTGCGCCAGGGCGCGGGTACGCACTTCCACCCGGACGTGGCGGAGGCGGTGCTTGACGCCGTGGAGACGGGCCAGCTGAAGCTGATCCCGCAGGTGTCCCTCTACAAGGACGCGCCCAAGATCGGGGCGTTCGAAAACCCCGTCAGCTGACCCCATGCGCGATAGTCGCGACTATCGCGTGTTTCGGGGCGCAGTATGCGTGGTTAGATACTCCTATGTCAAGCGGCCTCTGTCTGGGGCGAGGAGAGGTGCGCGCGGCTGTCGAGGCATAGTCGTTTGTAGACCTCGTTCGAGAGGTGGCGCCGCAGTGAGCGAATGGCTTCGGTCCTGGTGTTGCCGAGTGCCATTCGTCGGGCCACATAGGTTCGAGCTTCGCCGCCGAGGCGTATCTGTGTGATGGCGATGCGGTGCAGCGCGACATTGAGCTGGCGATTGCCTCCGCGGTTGAGTCGGTGCCGCGCCACATTGCCCGACCAGACAGGAATCGGTGCTGTGCCGTTGTGCATGGCGAAGGCCGAGCTCGAGCGAAACCTGCCTACGTCCGCGGTCTCGGCCACCAACTTGCCAGCGGTCAGCCCAGCGCAGCCGGCCATCCGCATCAGATTCGGTGCGAGTTCAGCAGCCAACGCCTCGATTCGACGCTGCAGCTGGTTGACCTCAATGGTCAATTCAGTCATGCGGTCAATCAGGTCACGAACAATTTCAGCCACTACTCCCTCGTGCGCTTCTAGACGTCGGCTGAGCTCGGCCAGCACGAGCCTCCGGGTTAGCCTGCGCCTCCCAACACCGAGCTCTGGATCTAGTTCGTGGAGGTACCAGTGGACTCGATTTTGAACTCGAGTTCGCTCTCCAACCAGGTCCTCGCGGTGGTCGACCAGGAGCTTGAGCTCGCGGCTTCTGCCTTCCAGTCGAGCCACCGGCAGATCGGTTTCTCGCAGCGCCACCCGGGCAACGGCCAGGGCGTCAATCGGATCCGATTTGCCGGGCTGCCGACCCGCGCGCCGCGACGTTCCCATCAGCTTCGGCGAAACCTGCAGCACCTGCTCGTCGGCCTTCAACAGGTCTCGCTCCAACCCGCGCGACAACTGTCGGCAGTTCTCCATCGCCCAGCGTCGGTCAGACCACTGCTGCGCCCAGCTCAAAGCTTCGACATGTCCCGCGCGCGTTGCATCCACTCGCAATTCGTCGAGCTTGCGCCCGTGTTCATCCACCGCCACCAGCGTATGGCTCCGCTTGTGACTGTCCGTCCCGAGTGTCACCATGTCCTTGTCTCCTTTACCGGGGATAAGGACTGGTCGGCGGACAGGACTGAGTTGAGCCGTACACGCTCCTATGAAGTCACGCCGGCCGGTCCGTTTTGTGTCCGGCGGACGGCAGTTCTAACGCAAGCCATTTGTTTCTTCGGTCGGCATCGCGACTACGAGCCAGACCGCCGGACGCGTCCCAGCGTGACACTCAGTCGCGACTATCGCGGGTTGAAGGCCTCCCCCGCGCTCTAGTAAGCCTTCGCGAGGGATACTCGGAACTTGGCCGGCCGCCCGCACACCAGGCACTTACCGCTGACCTGCGCGCCCTCGTCGATCGTCCGGATCGTCACGCCGCCGGCGTCCGCCTTGATCCGCGCCTCATCGTCCGGGTCACCGCACCACTGCACCCACACGAACCCCGCGCGCTGTCGGAAGTGGGCCACCACCTCGTCCAGCGTCTCGAGC
>DATKFA010000391.1:0-3257 GCA_035511715.1 Candidatus Acidiferrum sp.
TAGCTCCGCGGAGGGTGCTGTCAGGCTGTGATGCGCGTCCTCGCGACCAACCGCCCCAGCATTGGCCCGATGTGCCTTATAGAACGGATGCCCGCGGAAGGCCTCCCTGCTCGCGTGAGGCCAATCGCGGACATCGCGACCCGGCTCCTGCGCCAGAGTCAACCCACGAGAAACTCAGAGCACCCTGAGTGCCGGCTCTCACTACCTTTGACCCACCGCTTCTCACGAGCATTGACCCAGGGGGTCCGACCCGCGTGACGGGGTGAGAGTCATCAGAAAACGCCGAGAAGATCCAGCCCGCTTTCCTCAAGAGCCGCGGCGGAGGGAAGAAGCGGAGTCCGTGGCGGCGGCCAGGTCGACCCGGAGGGCGCGTGCGCAGCGCGCGCGGCGAAGCCGTCGACCGGAGAAAGGCCGCCTGGTGGCAGAGCGGTCGTCATGCTGCGCGACGGCGGCGTGTGCGGCGTTGAGTCGGTGGGGGAGCGGCGGCGGGTTTGGTGCGTGAGGGTTTCTGCCTCGGTCGGTAGCTCTCGCCCTCGACGATGAGGTCGTAGGCGTTCCCGGTGAAGCGGTCGATCGCGCTCTGGGCGCGGATGGGATCGGCGAAAGTGCCGAGCCACTCGTCGGGGCCGCGGTTGGAGGTGACGATCATCGATCCAGCGCGGTGTCGCTCGGTGAAGATGTCGTAGGCGTCGCGGCTTTCGACGGCGTCCATGCCGTCGAGTCCGAAGTCATCGACGACGAGCAGGTCCACCGCGATGAGCTTCCGCAGTTCGGCCTCGTAGGTGTTGTCGAGGCGGGCGTGGCGGAGCGTCTTGAGCATGGCGTCGGCGCGCAGCGCGAGCACTGAGAAGCGATGCCGGCAGGCGATGTGGCCCAGAGCGTGCGCGAGGAAAGTCTTTCCGACCCCGACTGGGCCGACGATGGCGACGTGGGCGTGGGCCTCGATGAAGCGCATAGAGGCGAGCTCGTTGAGCAGCATCTTGTCGTAGGTCACTTTGGCGGTGGTGTCCCAGGCCTCCAGACGCATGGAGGGGTCAAGGTGCGCGCGCTGGGCGCGCAGGGTGGCGGAGAGGCCGTCCCGGCGCGTCACCTCGTCCGAGAGCAAGACGAGCAGAAAATCCTGGTAGGGCATCTTCTGGGCGCGGGCGAGAGTGAGCCGCTCCGGGAGTGTCGCGAGAAGCCCGGAGAGCTTCAGCCGGCGTAGAGCGGCGGTCAGATCCGCCGAGATGACTTCAGTCGTTGTCACGTTTCGTCTCCTTGTCTTGGGTTTTTGCTGCGGCCCGCTCGCGTGATGCGAGCGGGAGGGCGTACTGGTGCGCGGGGCGCAGGTAGCGCGCGAGGGGCACCACGTTGTTGGCTCGCTGCGGTGTGGCGACGTGGCGGATGGCCTGCTTCACCATCCGCTCCAGTCGCCAGTAGTCGTGCATCTCGGAGGCGATCGCGAGGGCGCAGGTCTCCTCCACGCGCTCCTTCGAGAAGCGTTTGCAGAGGCTCAAGAGCGCGAAGCACTGCCGCATCCGCGTCCAGGGCTGCGGGTTGTCCAGCAAAGCCAGCGCGAAGGCGCCTACGTTGGGCCCTTGCGCCTCGGCCTGCCGGACGAGGAACGCGGTGTCGCGCTGCGCATAGGCGAGCTGCTCGGGCGGGAAGTGCTCCGGCTTGGTCGATCGGCCGCCCGGTGGCTGGCGGACGTGCGTCTCGATGAGCTGGCCCTTCCAGTACAGGCGCACTGTGGAGCGGTCCGCGCGGGCCTTCAGACGCTGGCGGCGGTACTCGGGCGCGAGCGAGTAGAGCGCCTTCGCTACGGAGACGTGCTGGTCCGGCGCCACCTTCGGCTCGCTGTAGAGGGGCACGTCGTACGGTTCCGCCGGCGCCGGCAGGAGGCGCGACTTCTCGTCGGCCTCGAAGGCCTCCTTGGGCAGCCGCAGCGTCCGGGTGTGTCGGCGCATCCCGTACTCCTCGAGGCACCAGTGCTGAGCACGGCGGCGGCAGTCCTCGAGTTCGAGAAGGCGCTCGCCCTTGAAGCAGTCCTCGCGCACCGTCGGCACGGTTCGCTCTACGCGGGCTTTGTCCTTCGGGTGCCCGGAGCGGGTCGGGTCTACGGTGAAGCCGCGGGCCTGTGCGTACTCGAGGAAGGCCTCGTTGATGAGCGGTCTCAACGGGTCCGCCCGGTTGACGATGGTCTTCGTATTGTCCGGGATGACGACGGCGAACACGCCGCCGAAAAAGGCCCACGCGGCTTCGCACGCCTCGATGGCGCTCTTCGTCGTCTCCTCGAAGCACGGCCAGACGAAGCGGTGCCGGCTGTAGACCGACGTGAAGATCCAGGCTCGGAAGCGGCGCCGCTTACCGAAGAGGTCCTTCTCGAGCAGCGTCATCCACCCGGTGTCGAGCTGCACCTCGGCGCCCGGCGCGCAATCCGCGACAGGGATGGTGGGAGCCTGAGCGCCGAAGCCCAGCTCGCTGACGGCGAAGCGATGGAGCGTCGCGTACGGAACCGTCACGCCCTGCCGCTTGAGAAGCCGCGCGACCTTCGAGAGCTTCACCTCCTCGGTCAGCTTCGTCGCGATGAACGAGCGACGCGCCTCGCACACCGCCCAGGACTCGCCGCGCGTGCGCTCCGCCGGCGTCTTCAGCTCCACCAACAGCGGAGCGAGACGCTCGTCGGTCAGTTCGACCGCTGCGCCTTGGCGCAGCCCGCACTTGATCGCCGCCTTGACGTAGCGGCGGACGGTGTTGCGGCTGACGCCCACCTGGCGGGCGATCGCCCTCTTCTCTTCGCCGGCTATCCACCGGCGAACCACCTCTTTGACTTCGAGCATCGTCACCTCGCGAAACGCCATGCCGACCTCCCAGCCCAGCGCTCATCGCTGGGACCGGGCGGCCTTAGCCGCGTCACGCGGGGACGGGGGGGTCAATGCCCCTGAGAAACCTCACCCCCAGGGGGTCAATGCTCGTGAGAAACTTCTATGTGAGTGGGTCAATGCTGGTGAGAAACGACACCTGAGGTCCGGTTTCGAAGACGCGTGCTACTTCTTCGGCGGGTCGAACTTTCCGGAGAGCGCCTCCCGGACGTTCCGGTCGAAGCGGACCCTTCCGGTGGCGATCTCCCGCAGCGAGACCACCGCGGGCTTGTTGCGGGAGGGCTGGAGCAACCCGGAGGCCCCGGCGATGAGCTGCTTGGCGCGCTTGGTCGCCAGAATGACCAGCGCAAAACGGTTGTCGACGTGGTCGACGCAATCTTCAACGGTGATTCGGGC